>JBFIDC010000143.1:0-8325 GCA_041581495.1 Nocardioides sp.
CGGTGACGAGGTCGGTGGGTGCCGACTTCTCGGCCCGGGGCTTCTTCGGGGCGGCCTGCTTGGCGGCTGCCTTCTTGGGGGCAGCCGGCTTCGTGACGGGCTTGGCCACCGGCTTCGCGACGGGCTTGGCCACCGGCTTCGCGGCCGGCTTCGCGGCGGGCTTGGCCACCGGCTTCGCGACGGGCTTGGCCACCGGCTTGGCCACCGGCTTCGCGGCCGGCTTCGCGGTCGGCTTTGCGACGGGCTTCGCCACCGGCGTGCCGCCGGCCTTCGTGCCGCCGGCCTTCGTGCCACCGGTCCTCGTAGCAGGTGCCTTCTTCGCCGGTGACTTTTTCGCCGACTTCTTGACCGCCTTGACCGGCTTGGTGGATGGTTCGGCGGCCGACCACTGCGAGATCCACTCGTCCATGACCTTCCAGGTCGTGTCGCGGGCGGCGCGGCCGGTGAGCATGCCGAGGTGGCCGCCGGGGACGATCTCGAAGCGGACGTCCTTGGCGCCGGTGAGCGTCGGTACGACGGCCTTCACCGCAGCCACCGGAGCGATGCCGTCGGTCGCGCCCGCGAAAACAAGCACGGGCACCTTGATCCTGCTGACCTTGATCGTGCGGCCCCCGAGCTCGATCTCGCCCGTCTGGAGAGCGTTGCCCTTCACGAACCGGTGGTAGAGCTGGCCGAAGGTCCGACCCGGGTAGGCGATCATGCCGTCGGTGAACCGGTCGACGGCCTCGATCTGGGCGAGGAAGTCGGCGTCGTCGAGGTTGGCGGCGAGCGCGACCGGCTTGGTCACCAACTTCTGCACCGAGGAGAGCTGGAAGGCCCACTTCACCAGCGGCTTGGGTGCCCCACCCATCAACCGGTAGGCGCGCGTGATGGCCCCGCGTCCCTCGGTGAAGTTGAGAAGCGGCCGCAAGGGCGCGACCAGGGGGACCAGACCCACATCGAACGGCGAGCCGACGATCGTCAACGACGCGATGGGCAGATCGGTGCGGTCAGCGGCACTGAGGAGGCTGAAGATCCCGCCGAGGCTCCAGCCGACCACGTGCACCGGCTTGCCGCCGGCATGCGCCGAGGCCGCCTCGATCGCCTTGGGGAGCACCTCGTCGACCCAGTGCTCCATGCCGAGTGCGCGGTTGCGGAAGGAGACCTCGCCGTACTCGACCAGATAGGTCGCGCGGCCGGCGTTGACGAAGTGCTCGGCCAGCGAGCAACCGCGTCGCAGGTCGTAGCAGGTGGAGGGGGCTGCGAGGGGCGTGACCATGAGCACCGGGTCACCGTGTTCACGCACCTCGGCGGCGGGGCGGTAGTGGTAGACCTCGCGCAGTTCGCCGTCGTCGATCAGGGTGCGCGGCATGGGCCGCAGGTCGGCGAGGCCGCCATAGAGCACCTTGTGTGCGACGTTGCCCGCGGCAGCCACCACCTGGTCGGGCTTGGGGATCAGGTCCATGGCCGCACCCTATGTGTGCGGGGGAGTCGCAGCCACCGCGTGTGAGTAGGTCGACGCCGTGCGACGCGCCTGCTCGACAGTGGCGGGCCGACTCCACTACACACAGGACATGAGGTTTTCCCGCGCGGCCGCTGTCGGCGCTGCCGCGCTGGGCGCCGTCGCCACACACGACGTGATCCAGCGGCGGCACGCGATCTTGCGGAACTTCCCGATCCTCGGACACCTGCGCTTCTTCTTGGAGAAGTTCGGACCGGAGTTGCGGCAATACATCGTGACCTCCAACGACGACGAGCGCCCGTTCAGCCGCGATCAGCGCACCTGGGTCTATGCCTCCTCGAAGTTGGAGAACTCCTACTTCGGCTTCGGCACCGACAACGACGTGGAGCGGGTCGAGGCGTGGCCGGTCATCAAGCACCGCACCTTCACCGGTCCGGGAACCGCGATCCCCGGTCACGGCAACGAGGGCGTCAGCCTGCCGGCGGGCAAGGTGCTCGGTGGCCCGCGCGGACGCCGTCACGCCTTTCGCCCCGCCTCGGTCGTCAACATCTCCGGAATGAGTTTCGGCTCCCTGTCGCGCCCCGCGATCGAGGCGCTCAACCGTGGCGCCGCGCAGGCCGGGTGCTGGCACAACACCGGAGAGGGCGCGCTCTCGCCCCACCACCGGCAAGGCGGTGACCTGGTCTTCCAGATCGGCACTGCCTACTTCGGTTGTCGTGACCAACAGGGAGCCTTCGATCTGCCGCGACTGGTCGACCTGGTGGCCTCGGCGCCGGTGCGGGCGATCGAGATCAAGCTGTCCCAGGGGGCAAAGCCGGGCTTGGGCGGCATGCTCCCGGGGGCCAAGGTCACCCCGGAGATCGCCGAGATCCGAGGCATCACGGCCGGCGAGGACTGTGCCTCACCGAGCCGGCACACGGCCTTCACCGACACCGACTCGATGCTCGACTTCGCCGAAGAGGTGGCCGACGCGACCGGGTTGCCGGTCGGCATCAAGTCGGCGGTGGGGAACCTGGAGTTCTGGGACCTGCTCGTCACCGAGATGGGCAAGGGCGGACGCGGACTCGACTTCGTCAACATCGACGGTGGCGAGGGCGGCACCGGTGCCGCTCCGTTGGTGTTCTCGGACTCGGTCGCCTATCCGTTCCGGATCGGTTTCACCGAGGTCTACAATCGCTTCGCCGCCGCCGGCCTGACCGACGAGGTGTTCTTCATCGGCGCCGGCAAACTCGGCATCCCCGAGGCGGCCACGGTGGGCTTCGCATTGGGTCTGGACGCCGTCAACGTCGGCCGGGAGGCGATGTTCGCGTTGGGCTGCATCCAGGCGCAGCGCTGCCACACCGACAACTGCCCCACCGGTGTGGCTACCCAGAAGCCCTGGCTCCAGCGCGGCCTCGATGTCGAGTTGAAGGCCGAGCGGGTCGCGAACTACGTGTTCTCCCTTCGCCGTGAACTGCACAAGGTGGCGCAGGCCGTCGGCACCATCCACCCCGCGCTGATCACCCCCGACGACGTCGACATCGCGCGTCGGTTGGAGTCGACCCGATCCCTGCGTGAGGTCTATGGCTACCAACCCGGGTGGGGTGCCCTGAGCGCGTCCCTGCAGCAGGACCTGGTGGCCCTGATCGGCGACCCGAGCCCGCCCGGCTGACCCCTCAGCGGTGTTGGCGCACCTCGTGCTGCTCGGCCAGGGTGTTCAAGAAGTTGTCGGCCCAGGCGGTGACGTCGTTGGTGCTCACCTGGCGTCTCATCGCCTTCATCCGTCTCTTCAACTCGCTGTCCTGGGCGTGGTACGCCTCGAGCAGCGCGGCCTTCATGCCGTTGATGTCGTAGGGGTTGACCAGCCACGCCTGCCGCAACTCGTCGGCGGCTCCGGCGAACTCCGAGAGCACCAGGGCGCCGTCGTCCTCTGAGCGGCAGGCGACGTACTCCTTGGCGACCAGGTTCATGCCGTCGCGATAGGGCGTCACGACCATGACGTCGGCGGCGCGATAGAACGCCGCCATCTCCTCGCGCGGTAGCGAGGTGTGCAGGTAGTGCACGGCCGGCCGGCCGATCTGACCGTGGTCGCCGTTGATCCGACCCACCAGGCGCTCGATGTCGTCGCGCAGCACGCGGTAGTGCTCCACCTGCTCGCGCGAGGGCACCGCCACCTGGACGAAGACGGCATCCTCGACGTCGAAGTGACCGTCGTTGATGAGTTCGCTGTAGGCACGCAACCGGGCATAGATGCCCTTGGTGTAGTCGAGTCGGTCGACGCCGAGGAAGACCTTGCGGGGATTGCCCAGGGCGGTGCGGATCTCCGCGGCGCGCTCGCGAACGCTGCTGGTGTCGGCGAGCGTCGCGAACCCTTTGGCATCGATCGAGATCGGGAAGGCCGCCGCCCGCACCGTCCGGCCGTCGGGGAGGTAGACCAGGTCGCGATGGGTCTTGTGTCCCACTCGTTGCCGCACCAACCGCACGAAGTTCTGCGCGCCACCGGGGAGCTGGAAGCCGATCAGATCGGCGCCGAGGAGACCCTCTAGGATCTGTCGTCGCCAGGGGAGTTGCTGGAACAACTCCGTCGGGGGGAAGGGGATGTGCAGATAGAACCCGATCCGCACATCTGGCCGGAGCTCGCGCAACATCCGCGGGACCAACTGGAGTTGGTAGTCCTGCACCCACACCGTTGCGCCCTTGGCCGCGTGCTCGGCGGCAGCGGTCGCGAAGCGTCGGTTGACCTCGACGTAGCTGTCCCACCATTCCCGGTGGAACTCAGGTTTGGCGACGACGTCGTGATACAGCGGCCACAGGGTGCCGTTCGAGAAGCCTTCGTAGTGGTCCTCGATGTCGGCAGAGCTCATCGCCAGTGGCACCAGCGAGAGGCCGTCGTCCTCGAACGGCTCCAGGTTCTGTTCGGTGCCGCCGGGCCAGCCGATCCACACGCCGTGGTTGGCGCGCAGGAACGGCTCGATGGCGCTGACCAGCCCCCCGGGCGAACGCCGCCAACCGACCGAGCCATCCGGGTTGGTCACCCGGTCCACCGGCAGCCGGTTGGCGACGATCACCAAGTCGTGGGGCACGCCTTCACTCTAGGCGGAGTCCATCGGTCGGGTTGACTCAGCGCCCGTACCGGGATGCCGGGCCGGGCGTCGGTCGCACTGATCCCGGAGTGGCGGTCAAGGCTGTCCGCGTCGTCGAGTCCAGCGGCATTGCGCCGATGTTGATCGGGGCGGCGGTGGTGAAGGAACTGTCGGCGAAGCATCTCAGCGCCGCAGGGTTCCCAGCCTGGATGTCGATCACACCTGATCCCGAGTGCCCGGCGATAGGTTGGTTGACCGACTCCGTGACGCTGTCCCCGGAGGGCCACGCGTCTCCGTTCACGCTGAGATAGCAGCCGTTCAGTCCTGGGCTCAAGTTGTCGAGGATGGCGGTCCAGGTGACCAGGTACTTCCCGGCCTGCAGAGGCAGGACGATGTCGACATTATTGGTCAGCTCGTCGACCGAGGCATGGAACAAGAAGGCTTTCTCGGTGTACGCGGAGGGCCCTTTCCCACCGAGCTTCTTGGCGTTGTTGGCGGTCTTGGCCTTCTTGGCGGTGCCCTTCTTGACGTACTTCTTGATCAGTTTGATCGTGCTCTTCTTGTTGATGGCATTCGCCGGATTCAACGTGGCGGTGCCGACCAGTCCGACGCTCAAGGCGACGAGCACGGCGAGGATGATGGGCAGCTTTCCAATAGATCGCTTCATCAACCCACTCAACCTTGTTGCGACGCAGACCACAACCGAACTGCTACTGGATCGGCCCGCCGGGCACAGTGCGGGCTGCGCCGCAGGGTCGAATTCAGTCGGGAACGGGCGCGGTGTGCGACACCAAGGTGTCGAGCGCCGTGAACGTGACCTGGTTGGGCAGTGGACCCGTCGGAGACGCCAAGATGGTGTCGGTTCCAAGACAACCCAACTCGACGGGCTGGCCGGTCGTGGTGATCACGCGACTCGCGTCGATGCGACTGAAGGCGTAGTAGGAAGGGCCGTAGGCGTGAAACAGGGTCCCGCCGACCTCGTGCGCGAGGTTGCATGACAGCACGTCAGCCAAACCGGCACACCGAGGGCACTCAGTGAGTCACTGAACCCCAGCGGTCGCGGCGGTCACGGAGTCCACCTTGGTGAACACGACGCGGCTGCGGCTCCCGAAGTCCGGGTGCTGGATACCCCAGTTGCCGTCGGCAGTACAGACCAGGAGTGGTGTCGTGCCGGCGACCTCGAGCAGAGTGCTCGAGGCGAGTGTCCTGTAGCTGGGATTGAAGCCGTCGGCGCTGTAGGCGATGCCCTCTTGGGTGTTCCCGGGCATGTTGAAAGCGCAGCCCACCCGGCTGGCGGTCCCACCGACAAACATCGAGTAGCTGGCCAGGTAGGTGCCCGCCGGCAGCCCGCCGAAGGTGAAGGTCCGGTCGCTTTCGGTGAAACCGTCCTCGGGGAGCAGATAGTTGTACGTCGAGTTCAGGTAGGCCGACGGCGCCTTCCCGCCGAGCTTGGCGGCGTTCGTGGCCTGGCCGGCCTTGGCGACCGAAAGCTTCGGCGCCTGCTTCTTCACCACCTTGGTGGCGATCTGCTTCACCTTCTTGCTGGTGAGTCCGCCGGCGGCTGCGGTGCCGAGCGAGCCGAGGACCAGGGCCCCGACCGCGAACAGCACCACGAGGGGGATAGAGACCGAACCTCTGCGCATGAATCCTCCGAGAGAAACATCGTGTTGCGCGGGTGGCTGGTGGAGCAGCGCGAGACTTTCTCGCGGGCCACCTGCGCCGGTGCGTGAGCGCGCCGACCGCCATTTGCCACCCTGGCCCCTCGGGGGGATTGCTCGCGTGACCAATTAGGGCCCCTTCGAGACTTCCGTTCTAGTCATTGCCAGTTCGGCCACCACGTGCATCGGTGCCTGCTCGTCCGTGGGGTGAGGCCCGTCGCGGGCCGAGGTGGGTCGTTCTCAGGCGCTGAAGGTGATCCCCAACTGCTCGCGGATCTGGTCCATCTGGCGCATCAGCGTCAGCGTCTGGCTGTGGGGCACCAGCCGACTCTGATTCCGGCCTTCGGCCAAGCATTGATTCACCTCGAGGATCTCGTGGCCGAACCCCCGCCCCAACACGGGAACCGCGCCCTCGATCCGCTGTGGCTCGGCGCCCGGCCCACCCCCGTTGCCGTTGCCGCCGCCGTCGGAATCGTCGGAGTCGCCGGATTCGCCGGAGTACGGCGTGAAGGTGGCGTACGCGGGGTGGTGGAAGTCGTCGAAGGCGATCCGGCCGCGATCGGTGGCGATCTCGCAGCGCCGGGAGGACCACGAGGTCATCGAGGCCGTCATGGTGGCCAAGGCGCCGCCGCGGTACCGGCCGGCGATGGCGACATCGAGATCGATCCCGCCCGAGGACAACGCGGCGGTGGCGACCAGGGATTCGGCCTCGCCGAGCATCAGGTGGGCCAGCGTCAGCGGGTAGACGCCCATGTCGAGGAGCGCCGAGGCGCCCAGGGCGGGATCGAGAAGCCGGTCCGCTGGGTCGGCGTCCACCAGGGAACCGAGTTCGGCATGCAGGTGTCGTGGCGTGCCGAACTCGCCCTCGTGCAGGCGCCTCTGCAGTTCGAGGACCACCGGATGGCAGGCCGTCCACATGGCCTCCATCAGGAAACGGTCGTGGGTGGTGGCCAGCGCCATCATCTGCTCGGCCTCGGCGACCGACAAGGCCAGCGGCTTCTCGCAGAGCACGTGCTTGCCGGCTTCGAAGGCCATCCGCGCGTGCTCGAGGTGCAGCGCGTGGGGCGAGGCGATATAGACCACGTCCACGTCGGGGTCGGCGACCAATTCCTGGTAGCTGCCGTAGGCGGCGGGCACGTGGTACTGCTTGGCGAACTCCTTGGCCCGGTCGAGGGATCGGGATCCGACGGCCGCCAATTCGGCCTCGGGGACCAGCGCGAGGTCGGCGGCGAAGGCGTGCGCGATGCGCCCCGGCGCGAGGATGGCCCAGCGAGTCGTCATGGCCCATGCTTACCCGAAGTGGCACGCCGGGGCGAGCCGAATGACAAGCATGTGATTCCTGGCCTACAGTGGTCTCAGCAGTCGAGAGCACGGGAGACCCGCACCATGGAAGCCGCGAACGCCCACACCAGCGTCACCGCCTCGCCCGAGGTCGTCCTCAGCGACCGCGACCGCGAGATCTTGGACTTCGAACGGCACTGGTGGAAGTACGCCGGGGCCAAGGAGAGTGCCGTCCGCGAGAACTTCGACATGTCCTCCACGCGCTACTACCAGGTCCTCAACGCCCTCATCGACCGCCCCGAGGCCCTCGAGGCCGACCCACTGCTGGTGCGTCGCCTCCGCCGTCTGCGTGCGGCCCGCCAGCGTCAACGCTCCGCGCGTCGCCTCGGCTTCGAGATCTAGCCCATGCCCGGGTCACGCGACCAACGGGGCGTCGTGATGCCGTCTCCTGTGCTCATCCTCAGCACCGTCGCGGTGCTGATGGCGGGGATCGCGTTCGTCGCCACCCGGGATGCGCCCACCACCGAGCGTGAGATCACCACGATCGCTCAACCCGCGCCCACGCTGAGCCCCTTGCCGCAGGCGACTCCCAAGCCGCCCAAGGCGCCGGTGATCAAGCGGAGCAAGGTCGCCGTCGAGATCTACAACAACTCCGGCGTCACCGGGCTCGCCGGCCGGGTGGCAGGCCAGGCCAGCAAGGTCGGTTGGCAGGTTGTTGGCACCGACAACTGGTACGGCAGCGTCGATGCCAACACCGTCTACTACCCCAAGCGACTCCAGGCAGAGGCCAAGCAGTTGGCCCTCGATCTCGGCATCCGACGCACGGCGGCAGCCATCGACCCGATGCGCTTCGACCGGCTCACCGTCATCTTGACCCAACCCC
>JBFIDC010000144.1:0-8309 GCA_041581495.1 Nocardioides sp.
ACCCGCTCGGCGACATGTCGGCCCAGTCGATGTCGTCCTCGGGTGGGCCGGCGAAGACCAGGGTCAACCGCACCGCGTCGACGCCGTACTCGCGCAGTTGGTCGCCCAGGTTGACGCCGTTGCCGAGCGACTTGCTCATCTTCTTGCCCTTGTTGATGACGAACCCCTGGTTCAACTGGGCCGCGAAGGGCTCGCGGAACCCGACCAGGTCCATGTCGGCCAGCACCTTGGTGACGAACCGGGAGTACATCAGGTGCAGCACGGCGTGCTCGACGCCGCCGATGTAGATGTCGCAGGGACCCCACTGGTTGACCAGGTCGGTGTCGAAGGCCTGGGTGTCGTCCTGCGGGGAGCAGTAGCGCAGGAAGTACCACGAGGAGTCGACGAAGGTGTCCATCGTGTCGCTGTCGCGGCGAGCCGGAGCGCCGCACTGCGGGCACGGCACGTTGACCCAGTCCTCGGCCGCCGCCAACGGCGAGACCCCCTTGGGCTTGAGGTCCGCGCCGCGCAGTTCGGGCAGTTCGACCGGCAACTGGTCCTCGGGCACCGGAACCTCGCCGCAGGACTCGCAGTGGATGATCGGGATCGGCGGACCCCAGTAGCGCTGACGGCTCAACAGCCAGTCGCGCAGACGGTAGTTCACCGTGCCGCGACCCAGGCCCCGTGCTTCCAACCACTCGGTGATGGTGCGCTTGGCCTCTTCGAAGCCCATGCCGTCCAGCGAGACGGAGTCGTTGGCCGAGTTGATGGCCGGGCCGTCGCCCACGTAGGCCTCGCCCTCCCAATCAGTGGGCGGCTCGACGGTCCGAACGATGGGCAGGTCGAAGGCGGTGGCGAAATCCCAGTCCCGCTGGTCCTGTGCGGGCACCGCCATGATCGCGCCGGTGCCGTAGTCGGCCAGCACGTAGTCGGCGGCATAGATCGGGATCTCGGTGCCGGTCACCGGGTTCAGCGCATGGACCCCCAGGAACACGCCGGTCTTGGGGCGGTCGGTGGACAGTCGGTCGATGTCGGAGGCCTTGCGGACCTCGGTCAGGTAGTCGTCGTAGTCCGAGCGCTGTTCGGGGGTGACCAGCTCGGTGGCCAGGGCCGCGTCCGCCGCGACGACCATGAAGGTGGCACCGAACAGGGTGTCGGGGCGCGTGGTGTAGACCGTCAGCGGCAAGTCGCGGCCCGGCACCACGAAGTCGACGTGGGCGCCTTCGGAACGCCCGATCCAGTTGCGCTGGGCGGTGACCACCCGGTCGGGCCAGGTCGGTGCCAGGTCGTCCAGGGAGTCCAGCAGTTCTTGGGCGTAGTCGGTGATCTTGAAGTACCACTGGGTCAGGTCGCGCTTGGTGACCTCCGCGCCGCAGCGTTCACAGGTGCCCTGCACGACCTGCTCGTTGGCCAGCACCGTCTGGTCGTTGGGGCACCAGTTGACCGGCGACTTCTTGCGGTAGGCCAGACCGCGCTCGCGCAACTTCAAGAACAGCCACTGGGTCCAGCGGTAGTAGTCGGGGTCGGAGGTGTTGAACGTCCGGGTCCAGTCGAAGGAGGTCGCCAGTCGCTTGCACGACTCGATCGAGGTGGCGATGTTGCCGTTGGTGTAGGTCGCAGGGTGCTCGTCGTTGCGGATGGCGGCGTTCTCGGCGGGCAGGCCGAAGGAGTCGAAGCCCATCGGGTTGAGCACCTCGTAGCCGCGCTGCCACCAGTAGCGCGCGACCACATCGTGCAGGGAGAACACCTCGGCGTGACCCATGTGCAGGTCGCCGCTGGGGTAGGGGAACATCGTCAGGGCGTAGCGCTTCTCACGCGGGCTGTCGTCGTCGGCGCGGAAGGGCTGCAACCGCTCCCAGACCGGGAGCCACTTGGCCTCAACCGACCGCACGTCGTAGGTCTCGGCGTCGGGCCGGTTGTCCTGCTCGGTCATCGTCGTCTCTCTCCTGCATGTGCCGGCATGTCGTGGTGTCGGGCACTGCTGTGTTCGGGGCACAAAAAAGCCCCTCGGGCAGAGGGGCGGCCGCATCGACTCCCGTGCGGGGCGTCGTCGACGCGGCTAGGTAAGAAGCAGGCTCGTCTGCACATGGCCAGGGTACCGGACTCAGTCGCCCCGGACCCAGGCGCTCGCCCGCTCCACCGACCCGACGCTGATGGAGTACTCCTCGTAGTAGGCCTCGACGCCGGCTCGTTGGGCCACCCGGTGCTCGGGGTGAGATCCCCACGCATCGTGGGCGGCCCGGTCGGCGAAGGTCACCACCGTGACGCGTTCTCCGTCCTCGGCTGTGAACGACTTGTGCTCGAGGTAGCCCGGCATGGCGCTGGCCAGGGCATCCATCTGGTCAGCGTGGTCGGCATAGCCGTCGGCGTCGGGGCGCAGGCGAGAACGAAAGACGGTCACCACCTGCCCGACCTCGGGCACGAGTCGCTGGGTCATGGCCCGAGGCTAGTCTCGCGGCATGGCTGATCGCACCGTCCCCGACCTCTTCCGACTCGACGGCAAGGTGGCTGTGGTCACCGGTGCGTCAAGTGGCCTCGGGGTGGCCTTCGCCCAAGGTCTTGCCGAGGCCGGCGCCGATGTGGTGCTCGGCGCCCGGCGCGTCGAACGACTCGCGCAGACCGCGACCCTGGTCGAGACGGCGGGACGACGTGCGCTGAGCCACGGCACCGACGTCGCGGATCCGCAATCATGCACCGACCTGATCGCGCTGGCGATGGAGGAGTTCGGCCACGTCGACATCCTGGTCAACAACGCGGGCATCGGCACGGCCATGCCGGCCACCCGGGAGGCACCCGAGGCGTTCCGAGAGGTGATCGATGTGAACCTCAACGGCTGCTACTGGATGGCCCAGGCCTGTGGCCGGGTGATGCAGCCAGGATCGAGCATCATCAACATCAGTTCGGTGCTCGGCATCACCACCGCCGGGCTCCCCCAGGCGGCCTACGCCGCCTCCAAGGCCGGCCTGATCGGCCTGACCCGCGATCTCGCTCAACAGTGGACCGGACGCAAGGGCATCCGCGTCAACGCGATCGCACCGGGGTTCTTCGACTCCGAGATGACCGAGCAGTACCCGCCGGGATACCTCGAGTCGCAGCAGGGCCGAATCCCCGCCGGCCGCAAGGGCGACCCGGCCGAGTTGGCCGCCACTGTGGTCTTCCTCGCCTCTGACGCGGCCGGCTACATCACCGGCCAAACCCTGCCGGTCGACGGCGGCATGACCATCACCTGAGGCCCTCCGAGGGCGCCACTAAGGTTCCATCCGTGACTTCACCGCGCGTAGTGATCATCGGTGCCGGGTTCGGCGGGTTCAGCGCAGCCAAGTCGCTGCGTGATGCGGGGGTAGGTGACATCACCATCCTCGAGCGGGCCTCCGACATCGGTGGCGTGTGGCGCGACAACACCTATCCCGGCGCCGCGTGCGACGTCCCCTCGGCGCTCTACTCCTGGTCGTGGTCGCTCAATCCTTCCTGGCCCCGCACCTACTCCGCCCAGGCCGACATCCTCGACTACATCCAGAAGTCAGTGGCCGAGGCGGGACTCGGAGACCTGGTGCGCACCAACCAGCAGGTGACCGGGCTGAGCTACGACGACGGCACGCGGACCTGGTCGGTCTCCACAGCCACCGGTGAGACCTACGAGGCCGACATCGTCATCAGCGCACTCGGCCAACTCTCCAATCCCGTCATCCCCGACCTGCCCGGCCGCGACACGTTCGAAGGCCCGGCCTTCCACTCCGCGCGGTGGCGTCATGACGTCGACCTCGACGGGGCTCGCGTGGCCGTCGTGGGGACCGGCGCCAGTGCCATCCAGTTCGTCCCCGGCATTGTCGACCGGGTCGGCTCGATGACGGTCTTCCAGCGTTCGGCGCCCTACGTCGTCCCGAAGCCGGATGTGTCCTACCCCGGGAGTCACCGCCGCCTCGTGGGGCGCTTCCCGCGCCTGCTGGGCACCGAGCGGGGCTCAGTCTTCCGGCTCACCGAGGTTCTCAATCGTGCCCTTGAAGGCGAGTCTCGGACCTCCAAGCCGGTCCTGAAGAGCCTGGAGTCCTCGTGGCGGATGCACCTGCGCCGCCAGGTGAAGGACCCGGCTCTGCGTCAGAAGCTCCGCCCGGACCACCCGATCGGCTGCAAGCGGATCTTGTTCTCCAACAACTGGTACCCCGCCCTGGATCGCGACCACGTCGAGGTGGTGACCGAAGCCGTGGCCGGGGTCGAGCCCAGCGGCGTCCGGACCGCGGACGGGACGCTGCACGAGGCCGACGTCATCATCTGGGGCACCGGGTTCGCGGCCACGGACTTCCTCGGTTCCATCACCGTCACCGGCCGCGACGGCGCGGACCTGGGTGCGCTGTGGGCCGAGGGCGCCCACGCGCATCTGGGGATCACGGTGCCGGGCTTCCCCAACCTCTTCTGCGTCTATGGCCCCAACACCAACCTGGGCGGCAGCTCGATCATCGGGATGCTGGAGGCCCAGGCGGGCTACATCGCCCAGGTCGCGCGCCGGATCGCCGAGGGCCCCGAGCGCGCCTTCGAGGTCAAGGCCGAGGTGGAGGCGGCCTACGACCGCGAGATGCAGGATCGGCTGCGCGACAGCATCTGGGCATCGTGCGACAACTGGTACACCGACGGCGCTCGGATCACCACCAACTGGCCCGGACTCGTGGCCGAGTACCAGTCCCGACTGCGCGAGGTCGACTGGAACGAACTCGAGCCGGTTCGCTGAGTCCTAGGTGTTGCGGACGCTCTTGATGGTCTTGCTGACCGCGGCCATGCAACCAGGCTTGGCCGGGACCTTGGCATAGAAGTAGCCCTCGACACCGGTGTTCCCGGTGTTCCAGACATAGGCGTTGCCCTGCTTGGACGTCGTGTCTTTGAACCGCTTGACGTCGTCGCCACCACCGCGGGCGCCGATCTGCTCCCAGACCCACACCGTCCGGTTCTTGGCGCACTTGGCCGGCTTGGAACTCGTGACCTTCCCCGACATCTCGGTGTTGACCTGGGAGATCGTGACCGAGACCTTGGCCTTGGTGGCCGCACCGGCACCCGCAGGGCCGGTCACAGGGCCGGTCACAGCGAGGGCAACCGCGCCGAGACCGACCAACAACGCTTGTCCCCCGGCGATGACTGTGTTCATGACACCCCTCCTGGCGAGACGAACCTCGTCTCTACTACTTGGGAACCTAGGGCTGCGCGACCACTAAGGGACTGGCCCAAACGGGCCATCTTTGGCTGCGGGGCTGGGTCTGTGCCGTTGGCACGACTCGGACCGGACGTCGACGCCTCAGCCGATGCCCGACTCGAGGACCGAGGTGCGCACCTCGCGGGTGTCGGCGTGACGGAACACGACCAGGGCGACCAGGCCGGCGATGACGCAGGAGGCGGCCGCGCCGAGGAAGATCGTGTGCAACTGGACGAGCCCGGCATCTTGGAGGATCCGGCTGAACTCCGCGCACCTGCTGTCCCCCGCCCCGCACACCTCCATCGGCTCGGGAAGATTGGCCTGCTGGGCGAAGTAGCGCTCGAGCCCGATGGCCGTGAGGACACTGATGCCGACCAACTTGCCCACGGTGCGCGCCACGATCAGCAGGGCACTCGAGAGGCCGTGGACCGCGGATTCGGTGGCCGAGAGCAGCGCGGCGTTGACCGGAGCCATCGCCAGGCCGATGCCCAACCCGGCAGCGACCAGCGGCACCGTGGAGAGCGGGCTCTCCAGCGCCTCGAACGGCCACTGAGACATCCATCCGAATCCGACGGCTGAGACCACCATCCCCAGGGCTGTCACCACCCCGGCGCTCATCCGGTGGCTCATCCACCCACCGAGGAACGCCCCGATCGGCAGCCCGACCAGGAACCGCACCAGCACCAGCGCGGCCATCAGTTGGGAGTCGTGGTAGACGGTGATCCGGGCGAAGATCGGGATGTCCACCAGCGCGGCGATCACCGCGGCGCCGACGAAGAAGCTCACGACCAACGCGCCCCACGCCGGGGTCGCGGAGACGGCGCCGGCGGGCACCAGGGGGTTGGCGACCCTGCGATTGCGGAGCCAGAAGAGGACGGCGGCGACCGCGCTCAGCGCGAGCAGCCACGGTCCGGCAGGCGAGATCACCTGGACCTCCGGGTCGGCTGTCGAGAAGGCCAGGATCACCCCGGCCAGCGAGACCGCGAGCAGCAGGGCGCCCAGCACGTCGACCTGCAGCAGGGTGTGACGCCACGACCGCAGGTCCAGCAGGGGCTGGCGCGCCGTGAGGGACCGCACCACTAGCAGCAGCACCAGCGCGAAACAGCCGAGCGCCAGCGGTGAAAGCCAGCGATTGGTGCCGGCCACGGGGAGGAAGGCGAGCCCCGTGGTGACACCCGACAGGAGCCGCTCCGGCTGTCTCATCACCAGCACCAGGCACCCGAGAGCGGCAGCAGCCAGCGCCAGACCCGGCCAGTCGACCCGTCGGGGTGCGGCCGGTTGTGCGTAGGTGCCGACCGCACGTTGTTGGACGATGACGGCCGCCAGCACCAGCCCCACTGCCAGATTGATCCAGAAGATCGTCCGCCAACTCCCGAAGGCCAGCACGACGGCGCCGTAGACCGGCCCGACGACGTTGCCGAACTCCTGCACGGCGCCGACCACCCCGAGCGGCACCCCTCGGCGGCGAGGCGGGTAGAGGTCGGCGACCAGGGCGAGCGTCGGCGGCAACAACCCGCCGGCTCCGACGCCCTGAAGCACCCGACCGACCACCACGCTGGTCAGGTCGTAGGCCGCCGCCGTCACCAACGAGCCGAGGGCGAAGATGATGAGCGCACCGACCAGCACGGGCAGTCGGCCGCGGATGTCGGCGATCCGCCCGATGATCGGCAGTATCGCGATGTAGCCGAGCAGGAACCCGGAGATGATCGGCGCGGCCTTCTGCAGGTCCTCGGCCGACAGGCCGGCCGCCCCCATCATGTCGGGCAGCGCCAGCACCACGACGTAGTTGTCCGCCGCCGCGAACCCCACGGCGCCTGCGGCCAGGCCCAGCAGCAGTCGGCTGCGCCGGTCCACCGCCTGGTGCGGTTGGTCGGACTGGGTCACGGCTTCGTGATGTCCGTCGCGGTCCCGTAGTCGTCGACGCTCACGGTGTAGTCGACCGATCCCTTCGACTCATAGAACGGACCGGTGATCTCCACGCTCCGCAGGCGGCCGTCGTCGTCGATCTGGAAGGTGACCGGGAAGTCGGCGGACTCGTCGGCGCTCGAGATCGATGCGTCCACCACCTCGCCGGACAGCACACCCGTGTAGGAATTCAGCACGAGGTCGCCACTGCGGACCCGCTCCCCCTGCGCGATGTCGGTCGCGTCCACCAGCCAGGTCGACAGACCGGTCTTCGGGTCCATGAGTTGCGCCGGGTCGGGGGCTCCGTAGTCCGCGGGGTTCACTTCGGCGAAGGTGATCGTGAACGGCAACTTGGCATAGACCGAGCCGTCGACCGACACCACCGGCACGTCAACGTTCAGCCCGTTGATCACCATGACCAGATCGCCGTCGAAGGCAGGTGCGTGCGTGGCGAGACCGGTCGCCTCCAGGACGCCGTCGACCCCTTCGGGGAGTTGCTTGGTCGTCAACGACAGCGTCACTCCGCTGGTCTCGTCGAGGGCGACCTTCGCTGCCGCCAGCACCTCCTCAGGAGTCCCGTTGTTCCCGGCATCGTCGTCGGAGCAGGCCGCGAACGACACCATCAGGGCCACACACCAGACGACCCCAACGCGACGGCGCCACCTGGAACAACGGCTGCTGGGACGGCGCTCTGACTGGTTCATGGGTTCAGCCTGGCACGACCAGGACCGGGATGTTCATCAGGACGGGGCCTGTCAACCGACCAAGCGGCACCCGCGAGGCCGGTCGGTATGCCGTCAGGCCAAACGTTTCCCCGACACATGACGTAAGTCCCTGTCTGTTCGACGTGGCCGGTTGGAGGCTGGGTCTCACACATGCGTGGAGGTGAACCACCGTGCCAACGCTGCCGGAGGGGTCGCTCTGGCCGACATCCACTCGGGTACGCCTCCACCGAAGACGGCACATGCCCGACGGAGGAACCGGATGAACGCACCGACCGAGGATCCCATGGAGGACTTGATCGCGGCGGCATGTCGCGCCCCGTCCTCTCACAACACCCAGCCCTGGCTCTTCGGCCGTGACGGCAACGCGATTGGCCTGTACGCCGACCGGACCAGGGCGCTGCCCGTCAACGACCCCATGGATCGGGAACTGACGATCAGTTGCGGAGCGGCGCTGTTCAACCTGCTGGTCGCCGCTGATGCCGCGGGTCTTCACTCCGAGGTCGATGTGTTCCCCGAGGTCC
>JBFIDC010000145.1:0-8305 GCA_041581495.1 Nocardioides sp.
AGGCAGTCGTCCTCAGGCACCACCCCGGACAGATCGAGCACCTCGACCTGGTCGAGCGCGGGCTCGCCGTCGGCGGTCGCGGTCTCGAACACGCGGATCTGCCGGGTGGTGGTCTCGACATAGGCGCGGTCGTCGGCCCCGAGGTAGAAGTACGCACCGCCGCACAGGTCCTGCCACGGCTTCTTCTCCGAAGCGCTCGTGCGACCCGGCAACTTCACCGTCACCAGCGGGTCCATGGACTCGGGGTCGAGCACGTGCATGATGGCGCCACGCACCGAGCCGCACAGCGCCACGATCCGGCCGTGCCGGTCGAAGGCCAACGTCGCGCACTCCTTGATCCCGTACCACGCGGTGTCGACCTCGGGGTCGACGCCGAGCGGCCCCGGGCCGGCGTAGGCGTCGGTGGCCCAGCCGTCGTTGTGCATCGAACTCGACCCGTTGACCGCGAGCCCAGGGTGCTGCGGGATGGACAGGTCGATCGGCCGCGGCTCCGCCGGACTGCCGACGTACGACGCGGTCACCAACATTCCGCCGCCCGGCGGGATCGGCAGCCGACCGTCAGGGATCAGGGCCACCACCAACGCCACCGCGGCAGCGAGGACGACGAAGATGCCCGAGGTCTTCCAGGTCGGACGCAGCCCACGCCGGATCCGCTGCGAGGCGACCAGGCCCGCGACGAGCAGGACCGCCACCGCCACCAGGGCGTAGGGACCTATCGCGAGGTAGGCCGCCGCCGCGAGGACCAGAACAGCGGAACGAGCCGGAAGCCTCACTCGCCGTCCCGCAGGCGCACCATGCCGGCCAAGGTCGCCACGAACAGCGACCCGTCGGGCGCCAGGGTGATCGCGGAGTAGTGGTTGTTGAAGGCCTCACCGGTGCCGGTGCGCACCCGGAAGGTCTCCTCGCCGGTGGCGGCGTCGATGGCGCTGATGTACCACGCCTGCACGCCCCACCTGCTCGGCTGCGTCGAGTACGAATAGAGCAGTCCGTTCGCCAGGGAGACCTTCGGCACCGAGGTCGGTGAGATGACATCGGAGGTCCAGGTGACCGCGCACTCGCGATCGGTGCCCGTGCCGATCGCGTCGACGCGAGCGAACCCGCCGGGAGTGGTCCGGCCCAGGATCGTGGTCCACGGCGCGGTGTAGCCGTAGTTGTTCTCCACCACCACACCCGCCTCGCCGACGGCGACCAGCGAGTTGTCGCTGGCGCTCTCGTCGTCCTCGAAGACCGGCGCCTCGCAGACCAGGCTGCCGTCGGTGGTGTCGTAGAACTGCACGTTCATCCGCGGCTCGGCGTTGTCGGTGATGGCCACCAGACCGCTCGGCAGGACGGTTGGAGTCGTGCCAGACCCGGCGCTGACCTGACCGGGCTTGAACTCGCCACTGTTGGTGTATTCGGTGCGCCACAGGGTCTCGATCTCCCCCGTCGGACCGGGGGCGAGCTTGTAGAACGCGTCGACAGTGACGACATAGAGACCGTCGGCATCGGCCGAGACCGAGTTGCCGATCTCTTCGCCGAGGTCGACCACCGAGGTCTCCCCGGTCTCCAGGTCGGCCAGCCCGACCCGGCCGTCCTGGGTCACCCACCAGGTGCCGGCGCCGTTCCAGTCGGGCATCAGCGCGAGCAGGCAGTCGTCGGCGGGGATCTCGTCCCCGAGGTCGACCTCGTCGGTGATGGTGAGTGCGGCCTCGCCGTCGACGTCGGCGACCGCGACGATCAGGATCCGCTTGTCGGTGGTCTCGACGATCGCTCGGTCCTGGTCGTCGAGATAGAAGTACGCCCCGCCGCAGAGGTCCTCCCAGGGCTTCTTGCCGTTGTTGCTCTTGACCCGCGGCAGCTTCATGGTGGCCTGCGGGTCCATCGACTCCGGGTCGATGATGTTCAAGGTCATCCCCACCGCTGTCCCGTTCAACCCGCCACACAGGGCGATCATCCGATCGCGCGAGTCGAAGGCGATCGTGGCGCACTCCTTGAGCCCGTACCAGGCAGTGTCGATCTCGGGATCCTTGCCGAGCGGCCCGGCCCCCGGGTAGGAGTCGCTCGACCAGCCATCGGTGTGCATCTGGCTGCGACCGTTGGCGGCCAGACCCGGGTGCTGCTCGACGGTGAGCGCGATGGGCTTGGGCTCGGCCGCCTCACCCTCGAACGAGGAGGACACCAACAACCCGCCGCCGGGCGGGATCGGCAGTTTGCCGTCCGGGATCACCGCGACCACCGCGAGCCCGACCACGGCCACCGCAACCAGGACGCCCACGTGCCGCCACCGGGGCCAGACCCGGCGGCGAACCGGCCCGACGATCAAGGCGACCACCAGACCGACCACGAGGGCGAGTGGCCCGACCGCGAGGTAGCCGGCGAGGAGGACGAGGAGCGCGAGGGTGCGCAGGAGCGGCAGAGTCCGGGTCGGCTGCTCGGGGAGCACTGGCTGGTCTGGATCGGACATGTGGGCATTCAACAGCAGTAACGTCTCCCCATGAGTTACCCACCACCGGTCTACCGCGGCGACGGCGGCGAGGTGCGCGCCTGGTTCCGCCACGTCGACACCCCAGCCGAGTTGGTGCGGCCTGACGGCGGTGCGGCTGCGTTCCTGGCCACCGGGGCGCAGACCGAAGGCCGATTCGGGCTCTACCGCTGGGACATGAGCGCGGAGCCGGGCGGCGCCCAACCGCACTTCCACCGCACGTTCAGCGAGTCCTTCTTCGTCCTGGCGGGGAGCGTTGAACTCACCGACGGAACGGGATGGCGCCCGGCCGAGCCTGGAGAGTTCGCCTACGTGCCCGAAGGCGGGATCCACGGCTTCCGCAACGTGTCCGGAGAGCCCGCATCTTTGCTCATCCTGTTCGCACCCGGTGCTCCACGGGAGGCCTACTTCGAGGGCCTTCTCGCGATGGCCGAAGGGCGCTGGGAACCCACCCACGACGAGTTGAACGCCTTCCTCGAGGAGCACGACAACATCTATGTCTGACGCCCGCGCCGGCCGCCCGGCCGAACCCCAGGACCTGGTGGACCTCGCCCACCTCGTGACCGCCTACTACACCGGCGTTCCCGACCCAGACAACCTCGATCAACAGGTCGCCTTCGGGACCAGCGGGCACCGTGGCTCGTCGCTGAAGACCTCGTTCAACCAGACCCACATCCTGGCCACCACCCAGGCGATCTGTGACTACCGGCGCGCGCAGGGGTACGACGGCGCGCTGTTCATCGGGCGCGACACCCACGGCCTGTCCGAACCCGCGTGGGCCACCGCGCTCGAGGTGCTGGCCGCCAACGACGTGACGGTGCTGGTCGATTCCCGCGACGGTTACACACCCACACCGGCGGTCTCGCACGCGATCCTGCGCGCCAACCAGGGCCGGACGACGGGCGCCGGACTCGCGGACGGGATCGTGGTGACCCCCTCGCACAACCCGCCCGGCGACGGCGGCTTCAAGTACAACCCGCCGCACGGCGGCCCGGCCGACACCGACGCCACCGCGGTGATCGCGGCCCGCGCCAACGAACTCATCCGCGCCGGGCTCGGCGAGGTCAAGCGCGTGCCGTTCGCACGCGCCCGTGCCCAGGCCGGTTCCTACGACTTCATGGGCACCTATGTCGACGACCTGCCCAACGTGGTCGACCTGGCGGCGATCAAGAGCGCCGGCGTCCGGATCGGCGCCGACCCCCTCGGCGGCGCCTCGGTGCACTACTGGGGCGAGATCGCCGACCGGCACGGCATCGACCTGACCGTGGTGAACCCCTTGGTGGACGCCACGTGGCGCTTCATGACGCTCGACTGGGACGGCAAGATCCGGATGGACTGCTCATCGCCGTCCGCGATGGCGTCCCTGGTCGCACAGAAGGCGAACTACGACGTGGCGACCGGCAACGACGCGGATGCGGACCGGCACGGCATCGTCACCCCCGACGCGGGACTGATGAACCCCAACCACTACCTGGCCGTGGCGATCCAGTACCTCTTCGGCGACCACGACGGCGCGCCGAGTCGGCCGGGTTGGCCCGAGATGGCACGCATCGGCAAGACCCTGGTCTCCTCCTCGATGATCGACCGGGTCGCCGCGGGCCTGGGCAAGCCCATGGTCGAGGTCCCGGTGGGCTTCAAGTGGTTCGTGCCGGGTCTGCTCGACGGCTCGTTCGGCTTCGGCGGCGAGGAGTCGGCGGGCGCATCGTTCCTGCGCGAGGACGGCCGGGTGTGGACCACCGACAAGGACGGCCTGATCCTGTGCCTGCTGGCCGCCGAGATCATCGCGCGCACCGAGAAGTCGCCCAGCCAGCACTACGCCGAACTCACCGCGCAGCACGGCGAACCGGCGTACGCGCGCATCGATGCGCCGGCGAACCGGGAGGAGAAGGCAGCGCTCGCGGCGCTGACCCCGGAGGCGGTGACCGCCACCGAACTCGCCGGTGAGCCGATCACCGCCAAACTCACCGCGGCGCCCGGCAATGGCGCCGCGATCGGCGGCCTCAAGGTCACCACCGAATCCGCGTGGTTCGCCGCGCGGCCCTCGGGCACCGAGGACGTCTACAAGATCTATGCCGAGTCCTTCCGCGGCCCCGACCACCTGGCCCGGGTTCAGGACGAGGCCCGCGAGGTCGTCTCGACGGCGCTCGTCGGATAGCCCGGTGAACGTCGAGGTCGCTCAGGACTCCACTCGTCCTACCCTTCCGCGGCCCGACGCCGGGTTCGCCGTCCTGATCTCCGCGGCGGTGGCGCTGCTGATCACGATCGGTGAGATCGACGCCCTGCTGTCCCAGGTCCTCGACGACGGGCGCACCTGGTCGGTCACCCAACTGAGCGGACTCGCCGCGCCCCTGCATCCGAGCGAAACCCTTGACGGCTGGCGCTTCTTCGCCGAGCGCGCGCCGGCCAGCAACGGCCAGGTCGACGGGTGGCTGCGGATGTATGCGGCGATCGACGCCTTGCTGGCGCTCACCTATGGAGTGCTGGGCTTCTTGTGGTTCCGCCGTTTCCGCCCGCGCGCGTTCGGTGCCGCCGGGGTGGCACTGGTCCTGATCGGCGCCGGTGCCGACGTCCTGGAGAATCTGCTGATCGCCCTGAGCACCCACCAGGGCGCAGCGTTCGGCGGACTACTGCTGGTGTCGACAGCGGTGAAGTGGGCGGCACTGGTTCCGGCGGCCGCGATGACGCTGTGGACGCTGCGCCACGGGCTGGCTCTCCTGCCCAAGGCGCTCTACACGCATCGCTACTCCGCGTTGATCGTGCTGCCACTGGCAGCACTCAGCCTGGGCCGCGGGCCCGACCTGCTCGAGCAGGTGCCCGACATCCAGCGAGCCTGGGCCGACCCCGGTCAGCACGCCGACTTCCTCTTCGCGGGCCTGGTGATGGCTGCCCTGGGCGTGGCGGCCCTGGTGATCGGGCGGCAGCGCACTGGCTACCTGTGGCACCGCACCTGTCCGCTGTGGACCGGTGAGCAGCACCCCTGCCCCGAAGGCACCTGCCCGGTCGAGTTCCGCCGCGAGCACTGGCATCCACCGCTGCCCCTGCTGAGGCTCTGGTTCCTCGGCCCGGCCTCGTTGATCCTGCTCGGCCTTGCGCTCGGACTGGCGGGAGCCGAGGTCCGGCCGGCCAGGCTGGCGGCGTTCTGCGCTCTGCCGGTTGTGGTGGGACTGATCTCGCTGCGGTTGCGGGCGGTGTGGGACGGCGACCAGTCGCGTCGCCCCTCGCGGGCACCGATCAGCCTGGCCCGATTCCACAGCACGGCACTCCTGGGCGACGTGCTGGTCGGACTCCTGCCCGTGGTGGCAGGACTCGGCGCGATCCGCGCCTTCGCCGGCCCGCTCGCACTCTCCGGCGCCACGGCCTGGTCGGCCGCCCTGTTCATCGCCGGCTGGATCGCGGTGGCCCTCGCCTGGCCGGTGCTGGCAGTCGTGCATCGCGCACTCACCCAGTGGGCCGACCGATTGCCTGCCGACTTCGAGGCATCCTCCGGCCTCGATCGGCTCCTGGTCCAACTCACCCCGGGTCTCTCGATGAACCGGGGACGGCCGCCGGCCGACGACCCCGACGCCGCCTTCGCCGAGCGGATCAGGACCTTCTTCAGGGGCTTCTCCGCGCAGCGGACGGCATGGATCGTGCTGCTGGTCGGGGGCACCACGTTGATCGTGGTGGGCCTGCTGCCGGTCGCGTTGGCACAGACGTTCGGCGTGATCGCCGTCTTCCAACTGGCTCTGGGCAGCCTGAGCGTGGTGATCGCGGCGATCGTGATCCTGCTGCAGCCCGGAGGGGCACCCGAGGCGTTCTGGCCGCTGCGCATCCCGTTCGCGCCGGTGACCGCGTTGATCCTGATCGCGGCGTTCGCCGGAGCCGGGCTCGGCGGCGACGACGTCCATCGGATCCGTCCCTACGCCGGCGCGCAGGCCGACCTCGGACCGACGGACCGGCCCGAACTCGGCGAGGTCTTCGACGGGTGGCTGCGCAGCGGCCGCTCGTGTGCCGAGCCGCTGCCGGACGCGGCGGGACTCCAGGTCCGCCCGTTGCTCATGTATGCCGCCGAGGGCGGCGGGGTGCGCGCGGCCTACTGGACCACGTCCGCGATCGACCTGCTGGCCCGCCAGTCCGCCGCGGCCGGTGCGGTCGCGCCGGTGTGCCGCAGCGCGTTCCTCTCCTCTGGGGCGAGCGGTGGCTCGGTCGGCCTGTCGGTGGCTGCGGTCCGGCCGCCGGGGAGGGCCGCCGAATCGGTGGCCGCCATGGCCGGTCCCGAGGCGTTGGGCGCCGCCGCTGACGGCCTGGTCATCCGCGACAACGTCTATGCCTCATCGGGGATCCCGCTGCCGTCCCTGCGCGACCGCACCACCGAGGGCGCGACGTGGTCGGATCGCGGCACCCTGATCGAACAGTCGTGGGCACGCGAGGTCCCCGCGCTCAACCGACCCTGGGTGCAACCTCGGCCAGTGCAGCGATGGACCTGGGGGCCGACCGGGGCACTGGTCGTCAACTCCACGAGTCCGACCACGAGTTGTCGCACCCTGATCAGCCAGATCCAACTGCCCGGAGACGGCACCGAGTGCGCGCCGGGCCAACCCGCACCGGCGAGCACCGACCTGGTGCAGTGCACCGGCCAACTGCGCACCGTGACCGCGGCGTTGCTGACCGCGCGGTTCCCCTATGTGACCCCGTCGGGTGTCATCGATTGCCCCGGACCCGACGGCCTCGCCGGCACCGGCGACGACGTCTCGACCCAGGTGGTCGACGGCGGGTACGCCGAGAACACCGGCGTCGGCACCCTGGTCGACCTGATGCCGCGGATCCTGGCCGAGGTCCGACACCACAACAGTTGTGTCCTCGGCGGGGTCGGCCCACGACTGCCGGGCTGCGATGGCGAGAAGGCGATGACCACCCTGGTCGTCCCGCAGTTGGTCTACTTCGACAACGGCACCGGCTCGGACCTGGTCAAGCAGCGCGGTGGCCTGACCCTGGAGGCGCTCGTCCCCCCGTTGACGATCCTGAAGGCCAAGGGGGCGCTGTATTCGGCCCGCGCCCAACTCGAGCGAGCACATGCGCTGCTGGCGCTCGAGCAACTCTGGGACTCGACCACCGACCTCGCGCTCACCGCCACCCCAGCCGTCGACGCCTGGCGCGGCAACCAGGTCGCCGTGGTCTATCAGGCCACCCGCCCCAGCATCGCCGCCCCGCTGGGCTGGGTGCTCTCACGCGCCAGCATCGCCGCGATGGACGCGGCGCTGTGTGACCAGGACCCGGTCGAGGACCTCGAGTTCGGGGCCGCCGCAACACCGGATGTCACCGAGCCGGATCCGCCGACGCGGTTCGGCACCATCGAGGACGTGCTGGACCTGCTCCCAGGCGCCGCGGCGGGTTGCCGGCGCTGACCGGTCGTCTAGGTTTGCGGCGTGGGAGTCATCGAGACGCATGGGCTGACCAAGCGCTACGGCTCGATCACCGCGTTGAACGACCTCGACGTCACCGTCGGCGAAGGCGTGACCGGCCTGGTCGGCGCCAACGGGGCCGGCAAGTCCACGCTGATCAAGATCCTGCTCGGCCTGGTGCCGGCGACCAGCGGCACCGCCACGGTGCTCGACCACGACGTCGCCACCCAGGGCAGCGCGATCCGCGCGTTGGTGGGCTACATGCCCGAGCACGACTGCCTCCCCGCCGATGTCTCGGCCAACGACCTGGTCCTGCACATGGGGCAGATGTCCGGCCTGCCCTACGCCGCCGCGCGCGAGCGGACCTCCGACGTGCTGCGTCACGTCGGACTGGCCGAGGAGCGATACCGCCCGATGGGCGGCTACTCGACCGGCATGAAGCAGCGCGCCAAGCTTGCCCAGG
>JBFIDC010000146.1:0-8300 GCA_041581495.1 Nocardioides sp.
AGTCGATGCCGTGCAGGACCGGGAAGCGGCCGTAGCCGACGACCAGGTCCTTGATCTCGAGCAGGGCCATCAGACCGTCACCTCATCGGTTTCGTCCGCGCCGAGGTAGGCGCGCACCACTTCGGGGTGGCGCTTGACCACATCGGGGGTTCCCTCGGCGAGGACCTCGCCGAAGTTCAGGCAGTAGACATAGTCGGAGACCCGCGAGACCAGCGGGACGTGGTGGTCGATCATCACGATCGTCAGGGCGAACTCGCGGCGGAGTTCGAGCAGCAGGTCGCCGAGCGACTCGGCCTCCTCGGGCCCCATGCCTGAGCCAGGCTCATCGAGCAGGAGCAGGTCGGGGTCGGTGGCCAGCACGGCCGCCAGTTCGACTCGCTTCAGCACGCCGTAGGGCAGGTCGGCGACCCGCTCATGCGTCACGTCCTCGAGACCGAGCAGTTCCAGAATCTGGCCCCCCCGTCGCGAGATCCGCTTCTCTTCAGCGAACGAGCCGGGTGAGCCGAGCATCCCGGCCAGTGGTTGGTAGCGGACCTGGAGGTGCTGGGCGGTGCGCAGGTTCTCCAGAACGTTCGCGTTCTTGACCAGGCCGACGTTCTGGAACGTCCGTCCGATCCCGAGCCCCGAGCGCTTGTGCACCGGGAGTCGCGAGATGTCGCGACCGCGGTAGGTCACCTCGCCACCGGTGGGTTGATAGAAGCCGGTGATGCAGTTGAACAGCGTGGTCTTGCCGGCGCCGTTGGGCCCGATGATGCCGACGATCTCCCACTCGCCGGCGCGCAGGTTCACGTGTTGCAGCGCCTTGATCCCACCGAAGTGGATGGACAGGTCCTTGACCTCAAGCACGGACATCGCTGACCGTCACCTCCTCGACCTTGCCGGCATGCCGGTCGAACGGCCGACCCAGCAGCCACTCACGGATGGGCGCGATCTGTTGGCCGATGCCGCCGGGATAGAGCGTGATGGTGATCAGGAGCAGGATCGGTCCCACGACCAGTGCCACGAACTCCTGCGGCAGGCCGATGGTGCCCTCGACGAAGTCGGTCAGGCTGAACCCGATGGCGCCCAGCGGTTTGTCGATCATCACCAGCAACTTGCCGGTGCCGAGCAACGCGAAGAACGCGGCGCCGATGACCACACCGGAACGGCTACGCAATCCACCGACCACCGTCATCAACACGAACAGCAGCGCGAGTTGGAAGCCGAACTTCTGCCCGACGATCACCTCGTCGTGGTGGGCCAGCAACGCCCCGGCCAGGCCGGCGATCGCCCCCGAGACCACGAAGGCGATCAGGGTGTAGGCCTTGACGTTGATGCCATAGGACGCCGCGACGCGGGGGTTCTCGCGAAGCGCCGCGAGCGCACGTCCGGTCTTGCTGCTGGTCAGCCGCCAGTCGAAGAAGATCACTGCCGCGAGGAACGCCAAGCACAAGAAGTAGTAGGTGGTCTCGGTCTCGAAGCCGGCCGGTCGTGGCGCGGACTTGCCGCCCTCGCCGCCGGTGATCGCGGTGATCCCGAGCAGGGTCTGCTCGGTGAAGGCCCCGTAGGCCAGGGTCACCAGTGCGAAGTAGAGACCGGTGAGCCGCAGCGAGACCGCACCCAGCAACCCCGCCTGGAGCGCTCCCACTCCTGCGGCGATCAGCAGGCCGAACCAGAAGCTGAGCCCGAGGTCGACCACGACGTAGGCCGAGGTGAATGCCCCGAGACCGACGAAGGCCTGGTGCCCCAGCGAGATCTGGCCGGTGTAGCCGAGCAGCACGTTGAGGGAGAGCCCGACGATCCCGAAAATCACCGCCTCGGTGGCGGCCCCGACATCCGAGACGCCGAGGTTGAAGGGCGAGAACACATTGGCAGGCACCGCCAAGACGAACCACGCCAGCAGACCCCAGACCAGACCGCGGGCGGCCAGTCCGGCACCCGTGAGGCGATGACGCTCCTCGGGTGGTGTCGGGGAGTCGGAGACCGCCTCGACCTGGGTGGTCTCGGTGCCGTCGAGGGCCGGGAGGGCCTGGGTGGCGCCGGCGTTGGTGTCGGCGGCGGTGACTTCGGCGTCGGTACTCATGCCGCCACCGCCGCACCGCGCGTGAGAATTCCCTGCGGCCGGATCAGCAGCGCCGCGAGCAGGAACACGAACAACATCGCAGCACCGGCTCCGGGAACCGTGTCGGAGAGAAGGCTGAGCGAACCGAGCTGCTCGATGAAGCCCACCAGCAGCCCACCGGCGACCGCGCCCGGCATGCTGCGCATGCCCGCAAGCACCGCGGCCATGAAGCCCGGCAACAGTGCGGCGAAGGCACCGAAGCTCAAGAACGCAGCCGTGAACGACAGGATCGGACCGGTGAGGATGCCGGCCAGCCCACCGAGGGCGGCCGCGATGCCCCAGGTCATCATCGAGACCCGCCGCACGCTGATGCCCACGAGTTCAGCGGCCACCGGCTCCTGCTGGGCAGCCTGAATGGCCAACCCGGACGGGGACCTGAAGAACATCGCCAGCGCGATGGCGACCACGACAAGGACGCCCGCGGCGATCAGCGCCTGCGAAGTGACCTGCGCACCCCACGGAGTGACGAAGTACTTCTCGCTGATCCTCGGCATGGTCATGATCAGCGTCTCGTTGAACAGCCAGAACTGCAGGCCGATCGCCGCCAGCGCCACTCCGGCGGTCCCCACGAGCAAGGTCACCTTGGACGAGTTGCGCAGCGGGTGGATCACCAGCCGCTCGGTGAGCAGGCCCATGGTGATCGCGGCGCCCATCCCGAACGCGAACGCGAGGGGATAACTCCAGCCCCACAGCTCCAGGGCGGCGTAGGCCGCGAAGAGCCCCGTCGTCCCGAACTCGGCCTGGGCGAAGTTGAAGATCCCCGAGGCTCGATAGACCAGCACGATGCCGAGGGCGACGAGGGCATAGACGCTGCCCCGAAGGAGGCCGGCGGTCATCGCGATCGCCAGCTCTTGGAAGAAGTCACTCACAGCAACGCTGCCCTACGGCCGCTCGTTGGTGCGCACGGTGACGTACTCGCGAGAGCCGCAGTCGGCCTTCAGCAGGTGCATCGCGGTGCCACCGAAGCGGCTGGTGAAGTTCGTCGTGGGGAAGACGCCGGTGTTGAACGTCTTCTGCTTGGCGATCGTGGACATGAAGCCCTCACGGGTCAGGTCCTTGCCACTGGCCTGCAGCATCGACACGATGATCTTCTCCAGGCCATAGATGGCCGCGCCGATGTCGTCGGGTGCCGAGCCGTTCTTGGCCTGGTAGTCGCTGACGAACTGGCCGTTCTTGCGCATCACGTCCATGCCGGGGAACGGCGAATAGAACAGCGCACCATTCAGGCTGGGGCAGGTCGCGGTCGCCACGATGTTGAGCCCGTTGGTCAGGCCCGGGCCGATGAACTGCGGGGTGCAGGTCATCGACTTGGTGACGTTGATCAGCGTGCTCGGGGAGGCGTTCCAGACCACGGCGGAGGCGCCGCTGTTGCAGATCTTGGTGCCGATGGCCAGCGCTTCGCTCTGGGTGTTCTTGGGGATCCGCTCGGAGTAGGCCAGGTTGGACCCGGCCGCCGACTTGAGCGCGGCCGTCGCCTTGTCGTGGTAGCCGTTCAGCGAGTCGTTGTCGGCGGTGATGACCACCACCTTCTTGCCGTTGTGCAGGCTCTTGTAAAGCCGCGCCAGCATCGGTGCCTGTTGGTCGTAGGTCAGGGACACCGCGAAGTAGGTCGACAAAGAGCTGAGCGCGGACTGCCCGGGCCGGCTCTCGTGGACGCCGCCGGAGATGTAGGGAACGCCGGCTTCAGCGGCGTAGCGTGCGCAGGCGTCGATCTGGTCGGCACCGGCGCCGCCGATGAGCAGGAACACCTCGGTCTGCTCGGCCATGCCCTTGCACTTGGTGCGGGCGACGTCGGGACGGAACTGGTCGTCCTCGAAGAACACCTCGATCTTGCGGCCGAAGATGCCGCCCTTCTTGTTGATCGCCTCGAAGTAGGTGCCGACCGCGTTCTCGAAGGAGCGCTGCGGCACCGCTGCCGCGCCGGTGACCGGGGCGTGCACGCCGATCTTGATCGTGGTGTCGGTGACGCCGGTCCTGTCTCCGCCGCCGGCGGGCGCACCCCCGCCAGAACCGCCTGACCCACCGGACCCGGCCGCCCCGGTGGAGCCACCAGATCCACCGGCAGCGCCGCCGGAACCGCCGCTGGCGCCGGAACCCCCGGCGACGGCGCCGAGATCTCCACCAGCAGCGCCCGGCGCCAGTGCACCGTCGCCACCGACGGGCGCGACGACCTCGCCGGTCGTCGGGTCGACGAACTCACCGGTCGTCGGATCGACCACTGCCCCGACGGGCGCGCCATTGGCGGCGACGTAACCGGGGGCGGCAGTTTCGACGCCGGCTTTCTGACCACACGCTGCCAAGCCGAGGGCGAGCATGGCGCTGGCCAGGCCGAGGGCGGTGATACGTCCAGGCGATCTCATGAGAACTTCTTTCCAAAGCGCAAGGGAGTAGCGGAGGTGACGCGGTCGAGGGCTCGGCTGACGCCTCGGCGCCCGCCACCGACAACTGGTTGGCCGGTGGGGCCCATGGCGATCATCACGAGGTAGGCGATCAGCAGCGCGGGGACTGCCAACAGCGCCTTGGCGCCGATGTCGGCGTGCCACGGCAAGGGGATCGCGCTGACCGGTGCCACCGACGTCTGCGGCGGGGTATTGCCGGCAGCAGCCGTGGTGTTCGTGCCGTCGAGTTCTGCCGGTTCGATCGGGTCGATCGGTGCGCCGAGGTCACCACCTGAGTCGCCCAGGTCACCGCCGCCGAAGCCGCCGCCACCGGCATCGGTGACGCCGCCGCCATCATCGGTGCCGGGGTCGACGGGAGTGGATCCTCCGCCGGAGGAACCCGAGCCGCCGGAGTTGTTGGACGCCTTGCCGGTCTTGGCGATCAGGCCCAACCCCTCGTCGGTGTCGAAGGCGACCTGGAAACTGGAGGCGCTCTGCTCGGCCCCTGCCTGCGGCTCGGCCCCCTCGTCGGCGGGAGTGCTCACCAACACGACAGCGGGGGCGAACTCACGATCCTCGGCCAGCCACGAGAAGGCCAACGGAGTGAGGTCGAAACTCCAGACCCCCTCCTCGTCACGAGTGCCGGGAACCGAGGCGAGCGCGCAGTCGTAGTCCGGCTTGTTGACCCAGGGTCCGTTCTGCGCCTCGATCCACGTCAACTCGGTCATCGGGCAGGCAACGATGCTCGCCGAGCCCGCGTTGGGGCTGCCGGTCGGGTCAGCGGATTCGCGCAGGGAGAGCAGCACCGACTTCACGACCGAACCGGTTGCCCCGTTGAGGCTGAACTCGAGGGCGGTGATGCGCTCTGCATCACCAGCCAGCGCGGCGACGGGGTAGGACCCCGCGGGTGCGGCGACCATCGGCAAGGACGGCGGCGCGAGCAGTCCGGTCTCGGGGGCCTGCTGGTTGCTGCGCGACCACCAGCCACGCTGGGTGACCTTGCCGCCCTTGAGGGTGCCCGGGGCAACGCCCTCGGACTTCTCGCTGGCCTTCTTGCCGGCCTTGCCGGCCTTGTCGCCGGTCTTGGCCGTGGCGTCGGTCGGTTGTTTGGCCTGGTCGTCCACGAAGGCCGCGGCAGGAAGACCGAGGGGCACCGAAGCGAGCACGACGAGTGCGCCGAGGGCTCCGAGCCGTCGAGAAATGCTGGACATCTGGCCGTCCTTCGTGTTCAAAAACCGGGGCGACCAGGAAGGCGCCGCTCGTACTAGTGACCAACGCCACGACACCCGCATTGGTTACGGGTGAGTAGCCGATCCTGTGGCGCCCACCCTGCGTGGATCGGTTTCGCGTGCGCATTAGGGTCTGACGCGTGACGATCCTGAACTCCCCCATCGCCCGCCTCGACGGCACCACAACCACCTTCGGCGAGATCACCGGGGGCCGCTCGGCGCTGGTGGTCAACGTCGCCAGCAAATGCGGGCTGACTCCGCAGTACGCCGGCCTGGAGGAACTCCACGAGACCTACGGCGGCGAGGACTTCACGGTCATCGGCGTGCCGTGCAACCAGTTCTTCGGCCAGGAGCCTGGCTCGCCCGAGGAGATCGCTGAGTTCTGCTCGGCGACCTACGGCGTCACGTTCCCCATGACCGAGAAGGTCGACGTCAACGGGGAGGACCAGCACCCCGTCTACGAGAAACTGACCCAGCACCCCAACGAGAAGGGCGAGGCCGGCGACGTCACCTGGAACTTCGAGAAGTTCCTGATCGCCGCCGACGGCACCGTGGTCGCTCGCTACAGCCCGAGCGTGCTGCCCGACGACCCCCGACTCGTCGACGCCGTCAAGGCGCTGGCTTCAGACTGACGCCACGCGCCCGGTGATCGGCGGCAGGTCGGCCAGCGTCACGATTCCGGGGTCGGCCGCCACGACGTAGGGCACGGCGTTGGTGACCGGCATCGCGGTGTAGATCATCCCGAGCCCCATGAAGCCGGGCTCGGTCCAGTCGGCCGGGGGCAGGCAGTGCAGGACCGTGCGCATGTTGGGCAGCCCGAAGACCTGGATGACGTGCCCATGCTGCAACGGCTTGGGTGGAGTGACGTGCTCGCCCATGGTCCAGTTGAAGCCGACGCTGACGACGTTCTGGTCGCCGACCCAGGCGCGGTGATAGCCCATCACGCCGCCGACGGTTCCGGCCGGGATCGTCATGAAACCCAGGTCGCTGTCGCCAGTGGCGGCGGTGAAGGTCACGTCGAAGGTCATCTTGTCGACGGTGACGCCCAGCGCGTCGGCCATCATGGCGGCCGACTCGGCGAACACCTCGCTCTCGCGACGCACGGTCTCGGCCAGTCCAGGGGTGTCGGGGTCTTGCGAGAACCCCATCGCCGTCTGGGTCTGCGCCGATTCGTACGTCGAGCAGTCGACCGATTCGGTGATCACGATCGAGTCGACCCGCTCGCAGGATCCGCTGAGCACCATTCCCACCATGTTGGTCATGCCCGGGTGGGCGCCACTGCCGAAGATCGTGCTGTTGCCTGCGGCGCAGGCCGCCCGGATCCGGTCGAGGTCCTCGGGCGTCTGCTTGCCGCCGGTGATCCACGCCGCGCTGGAGCACACGTTCACTCCGGACTCGAGCAGGGCGACGAGTTCGTCGATGTTGGGCCACAGCGGGTTGTAGCAACAGGCGTCGGCACCGAGGGCGAGCAGTGCGTCGATGTCATTGGTGGCGGTGATCCCGGTCGGCGTCGGCCAATCGCACAGGTCGGCTGCGTCCTTGCCGACCTTGTCGGCACCGTGGGCGAACACCCCGACCAACTCCATGTCGGGACGACCGATGATGGCGTGCAGGGAGCGTCGGCCGATGTTGCCGGTGGTCCACTGGATGACCTTGAGTGGCCGGTCGTAGGTCGGGATCGTCATGCCTGCACGCTAGAACGTGTTCTAGTTCTCGTCTAGGTCTGGGATCCCAAGGTCAGCGGCACAACCGCCTCGGCCCCGGCCTTGCGGATGGCGTGCGCGGCGAGGGTCAGCGTCCAGCCGGTGACGACGAGGTCGTCAACCAGCAGCACCCGGGCACCGGCGGCGATCTCGGCCTGCAGCGACCCGCGTCGCCCGAGGGCGGCGACCCGTTGGGCCGAGTTGACCTGACCCTTGCCCGGTGGGATGTCGGGGTCGACGATCGCCCAGGTGCCCACGACCGGCACCCGCAGGAAGCGCGAGAGGCCGTTGGCCAGATCGGCGGTCAACTGTGGGCGAGTGGCCGACTCGACCTGCACGATCGCATCGACGGCCGGCTTCCAGTCCTGGAGCATCACGACCATCGCACGGGCCAGACCTTCAGGGACCGGCCCGTCCACCGCCTGCTCGGTCGAGCCCGTCGAGACCCGGAACAGGGCGCGCAGTTGTTGCCCGTGGCCGAGGTCGGTCAGCCGTGCGATCGCCCGGCCTTCTTCGGCGGCGTCGGTGATCCTGCCGCGCAGGTCGATGCCGAGTGTGGCCAACGCTGAGGGCCACATCTTGCGCGGCGCGATCGCCACGCCGGGGCGAGCGAGCCGCTGGTCGGCCTGCTCCACCGCCTCGGCTGAGACCTCGGTCGAGAGGCGGAGTCCGCCGCAGTTGTCGCAGCGTCCGCAGGGCTCGGCACCGGGATCGTCCAACTGGTCGCGGAGGTACTTCATCCGGCACTCGGTGGTGGTGAGGTAGTCGAGCATCGCCTGCTGTTCACGCTCGCGGGCTTCGGTGACCCGGGCATAGCGGTCGGCGTCGTAGGCCCACGGCTGGCCGGTGGCGATCCAACCCCCCTGCACGCGGCGTACGGCACCGTCGA
>JBFIDC010000147.1:0-8262 GCA_041581495.1 Nocardioides sp.
GGTAGCGGGCGACCTCGTCGGGACTCAGCCGCCGCTGGCCCTTGAACGTGCACGTGACGCCGTACTCGTTCTCGATCCCGAATATCCGGCGGTCCACTCCTCCAGCCTAGTGCCCACCACCGCATCGGCAGTGGTGATCTGGGGACTATGAGGAAGGTTGCTCCGGCGGAGCCACGGGCGGTTCGGTCTCCGAACCAGGCTCGGATTCGGGTTCGCGGTCGGGTTCAGGCTCCGCAGCAGAGACGGGTCCCCGTTCACCCAACAGCGCTTCGAGCCGATCGGGGCCGATACGGCTGAATTTGCGCGGCCGGGGTCGAGACCTGTCGAGAACCGCCACCTCGAGGCTCCCGACGGGGAGCACCCGGTCCTGAGGCTCGCCGCGTTCATCGGTGGTGTGCCCCAGCGCGGCGACGGCCAACCTGAGCGCGTCTTCGAGGTGGGCGTCCTCGACGTAGTGCTCGCCGAGGTAGCTCGCCACCACGTCCGCTGCGCCGCCGATGACAGCGAACCTGTGCTCGTCGGCCACCTGGCCGTCGTAGGTCAGGCGGTAGATGGAGTCTTCCTCAGGCGAGTCACCGACCTCGGCGACGAAGATCTCGACCTCGTAGGGCTTCTCGCCCCCGCTGGAGAAGATGGTGCCGAGAGTCTGGGCGTAGGCGTTGGCCAACCCACGTCCGGTGACATCACGGCGGTCGTAGGCGTACCCACGCATGTCGGCCAGCCGAACCCCGGCGATGCGCAGGTTCTCGAACTCGTTGTAGCGACCAACGGCGGCGAAGGCGATGCGGTCGTAGATCTCCGAGACCTTGTGCAGAGCCTGCGAGACGTTCTCGGAGGCGAGCAGGATCCCGTCGTGGTACTGGACCGCGACCATCGAACGGCCCCGGGAGATCCCCTTGCGGGCGAAGTCCGCCCGGTCCTTCATCAGCTGCTCGGGTGAGACGTAGAAGGGCATGCTCATGAGGCGCCTCCCTCGGTCGAGCCGGTCGAGCCGGAGGGCAGCAACGCCGCCGCCGGACCGTCGGGGCGCGTCATCCGGCCACCGATGACCCGGTCTGCGATCTCGGCGACCTCGGCGTCGGGGACCCGGTGGCCGCCCTCGGCGGTGATCACCTGGATCACCGGGAAGATCCGGCGGGTGAGGTCTGGGCCGCCGGTCGCGGAATCGTCGTCGGCGGCGTCATAGAGGGCTTGGATGACCACCTGGATGCACTCTTGGAGGTCGAGGTCATCGCGGTAGAGCTTCTTGAGGGCTCCCCGGGCGAACATCGAGCCGCTTCCCACCGAGTGGTAGGCGCTCTCCTCGTAGCGGCCACCGGTGACGTCGTAGCTGAAGATCCGTCCGTGACCGACCGAGAGGTCGAACCCGGCGAACAGAGGCACCACTGCCAGTCCCTGCATCGCCATGGCGAGGTTGCCGCGGATCAGCGCGGCCAGCCGGTTCGCCTTGCCGTCCATGGACAGGGTCGTGCCCTCGATCTTCTCGTAGTGCTCGAGCTCGGTTTGGAACAGGCGCACCAGCTCAACCGCCAGCCCAGCGGCGCCGGCGATCCCGACCGCGGAGAACTCGTCGGCGGGAAAGACCTTCTGGATGTCGCGTTGGGCGATGACGTTGCCCATCGTGGCGCGCCGGTCACCGGCCATCACCACGCCGCCGGTGAAGGTCGCCGCGACGATCGTGGTGCCGTGCGGGGCCAGATCCGACCCGGCTCCGGCCGGCACCGGCCGACGGGACGGGAGCAGGTCGGGAGCCTGGTCGGCCAAGAAGTCGGCGAACGAGGGGGTTCCCGGGCGCAGGAACGCCCCCGGCAAGCGGGAGTCGTCGCGCGACCCGCCAGATCCTGAGGTCAAAGCGCTACTCCCCGCCCTTTTGGATGAACGACTTCACGAAGTCTTCGGCGTTGGTCTCGAGGACGTCGTCGATCTCGTCGAGGATCGCATCGATGTCGTCGTCGAGAGCGCCCTTTCGCTCGGCGATGTCCGACTCGACGACCTCTTCGGTCGTCTCCTCGACCTCGGAGGACTTGCGCGGTTGTTTCTGCTCCTGGGGCATGCCTAAAACACTAGCGGCAGAACCCCACGATCAGCGGGTCAGTTCGGAGACAAGGGCCTCCGCGGTCGCAGAACGGTCCAGAAGTTCGCCCACATGGGCCTTGCTGCCCCGCAGTGGATCGATGGTGGGCACCCGCTGCAACGACTCGCGCCCGGGCAATTCGAAGATCACCGAGTCCCACGAGGCCGCCGCAACCTCCTCGGGGAACTTGTCGAGGCATCGGCCGCGGAAATAGGCACGGGTGTCTTCGGGCGGATCGTGCATCGCCGACTCGATCTGCTCGGCGGTGAGCAAGCGCTCCATGCGCCCCGCTGCCGCCAGCCGGTTGTAGAGGCCCTTCTCGGGACGGATATCGGAGTACTGGTAGTCGATGAGTTCGAGTTTGGCGTCTCCCCACTCGAGGCCGTCGCGCTGACGGTACTGCTCGAGCAGTTTGAGTTTGGCCACCCAGTCGAGCTCGCGGGCACACAGCATGGGGTCGCGCTCGAGTCGATCCAGCACCGACTCCCAGCGGGCGAGCACATCGAGGGTCTGCGCATCCGCGTCCGACCCGTAGCGGTCCTCGACGAACTTCTTGGCGAGGTCGAGGTACTCCAACTGCAACTGCAGTGCGGTCAGGGTCCGGCCGTCGGTCAGGGTGAGCGTTTGCTGCAGCGAGGGGTCGTGCGAGACGGCGCGCAGCGCCGAGACCGGACCGTCGATGCTGAGCGGCTCGTCGAGGAAGCGCTCCTCGATCATGGCCAGGACCAGCGAGGTCGTGCCGACCTTGAGGTAGGTGGAGATCTCGGACAGGTTGGCGTCGCCGATGATCACATGGAGTCGGCGGTACTTCTCGGGGTCGGCATGGGGCTCGTCGCGGGTGTTGATGCTGGGTCGTTTGAGCGTGGTTTCCAAGCCCACCTCGACCTCGAAGAAGTCGGCGCGCTGGCTGATCTGGAAACCGTTCTCGCGGCCGTCCTGGCCGATGCCCACACGTCCGGCCCCACAGACCACCTGACGGCTGACGAAGAAGGGGGTGAGGTGCCGCACGATGTCGGCGAACGGAGTGGAGCGCCGCATCAGGTAGTTCTCGTGCGCGCCGTAGGAGGCGCCCTTGTTGTCGGTGTTGTTCTTGTAGAGCACGATCGGGGAACCGTTGGGCAGCAGGTTGGCCCGGCGCGCAGCGTCGAGCATCACCTGCTCCCCCGCCTTGTCCCATCGCACGATGTCGAGGGGTGAGGTCACCTCGGGCGTGGAGAACTCCGGGTGTGCGTGGTCGACATAGAGTCGCGCCCCGTTGGTGAGGATGACGTTGGCCAGGCCGAGGTCCTCATCGGTCAACTGCGAGGCATCGGCGGCCCCGCGCGACATGTCGAAACCGCGCGCGTCACGCAGGGGCGACTCCTCCTCGAAGTCCCAGCGCGCCCGGCGGGCCCGAATCGTGGCCGAGGCATAGGCGTTGACTACCTGCGAGGAGGCCACCATCGGGTTCGCCGTTGGCTGGCCCTGCACCGAGATGCCGTACTCGACCTCGGTGCCCATCACCCGGCGCACGCTCATGTGACGAGAGTACGCGGCATCATGGGCCCCATCGCCGGCTCACGCGCTGCGGCTCGCTCAGAGGTACTGCCCCGTGTTGGCGACGGTGTCGATCGACCTGCCCGGCTCGGTGCCCTGCTTGCCGGTGATGAGCGTGCGGATGAACACGATCCGCTCGCCCTTCTTGCCCGAGATCCGCGCCCAGTCGTCGGGGTTGGTGGTGTTGGGCAGGTCCTCGTTCTCCTTGAACTCATCGACGCAGGCCTGGAGGAGGTGCGAGATCCGGATGCCTCGCTGGTCATGGTCGAGGAAGTCCTTGATCGCCATCTTCTTGGCGCGGTCCACGATGTTCTGGATCATCGCCCCGGAGTTGAAGTCCTTGAAGTACAAGACCTCCTTGTCGCCGTTGGCATAGGTCACCTCAAGGAAGCGGTTCTCCTCGGTCTCGGTGTACATCCGCTCCACGGTCGCCTGAATCATCCCGGCCACGCAGGCGTCGCGATCACCACCGAACTCGGCGACGTCGTCGGCGTGCAGGGGCAGGTCCGCGGTGAGGTACTTGGTGAAGATGTCGCGGGCCGACTCCGCGTCCGGCCGCTCGATCTTGATCTTCACGTCGAGACGCCCCGGCCGCAGGATCGCGGGATCGATCATGTCTTCGCGGTTCGAGGCGCCGATGACCAACACGTTCTCGAGCGTCTCGACCCCGTCGATCTCGCTGAGCAACTGCGGGACGATGGTGTTCTCGACGTCGGAGGAGACCCCGGACCCGCGGGTGCGGAACAGCGAGTCCATCTCGTCGAAGAACACGATGACCGGCGTGCCGGCGCTGGCCTTCTCGCGGGCGCGCTGGAACACCAACCGGATGTGGCGTTCGGTCTCACCGACGTACTTGTTCAACAACTCGGGGCCCTTGATGTTCAAGAAGTAGGACTTGCCTTCTTGACCGGTGCGCGCGGCGACCTTCTTGGCCAACGAGTTGGCCACCGCCTTGGCGATGAGGGTCTTGCCGCAGCCGGGAGGGCCATAGAGCAGGACTCCCTTGGGCGGACGCAGTTTGTGCTCGGTGAACAGTTCGGGGTGGAGGTAGGGCAGTTCCACGGCGTCCTGGATCGCCTCGATCTGACCGCGCAGACCCCCGATGGACTCATAGGCGATGTCGGGGACCTCTTCGAGAACGAGTTCTTCGACCTCGGACTTGGGCACCTTCTCGTAGGCATAACCCGCCCGGGCGTCGAGCAGCAGCGAGTCACCCGCGCGGATGGTGTCGTCGAGCAGGGGCTGGGCCAGTCGCACGACACGTTCTTCGTCGGCGTTGGCGATCACCAGGGCTCGTTCGCCGTCGGCGAGGATCTCTTTGAACATGACGACCTCGCCGACCTCTTCGAAGTCGAAGGCAGCCACCACGTTCAGGGCCTCGTTGAGCATCACCTCCTGCCCACGGCACAGTGCGTCCAGGTCGACCGAGGGGCTCACGTTGACACGGAGTTTGCGCCCACCGGTGAATACATCGACCGAATCGTCCTCGTTGCGGGACAAGAAGGTTCCGAAGCCGGCCGGCGGCTGGGCCAGGCGGTCGACCTCCTCCTTGAGTTTCATGATCTGGTCGCGCGCCTCCCGCAGCGTCTGCGCCAGTCGCTCGTTCTGCGAGGTCACCGAGGCAAGCGAGCGTTGGGCATCGGCGAGCCGCAACTCGATGCCTCGAGATCCGGGTGGGGAGTCGGAGAGGCGGCGCCGCAGATCTGCGGCCTCGGCTTCGAGGAAGCGCACCTGGGCAGCCAGCTCCTCGGGACTCAAGTCACCTGAGCTGGGACGGTCATCTGATGTCGGCATCAGCGTCACCTCCTGTGCCATCCGACCCTACCTGCGCCATCCACCAAGGAAAGCGCATCGGGGTCGGTGTTGGTCACGCTTTTGACACGGAACCAGCCGATCGGCTCAATCTTCGAGCGGCTCGGGCTCCAGGGTTTCACCTGGTGGGCGTGGCCCGGTGTAGTCGGGTCCGTAGGCACCCGGAGCCGGCCGACGCCGTTTCAACGGCGGCTTCTCACCGTCGGCCATTCGGCGGGCGGTCACCAGGAACGCCGTATGGCCGACCATGGAATGGCCGGGCCGAACCGCGAGTCCTTCGACATGCCAGTCGCGCACCAGGGACTCCCAGGCGTGTGGCTCGGTGAAACCCCCGTGGACTCGGACGGTCTCGACGAAGCGCGACAACTGCGTGGTGGTCGCGACGTAGGCACACACGATGCCCCCGGGGCGTAGCGCGGCGGCCGCGGCGTCCAGGCAGGCCCAGGGCGCGAGCATGTCGAGGATGATGCGGTCGCAGCGTTCTCCGGAGGCCGGCAGTTCCTGTGCCAGGTCGCCCAGGGTGAGGGTCCAGGCCGGATGGCCGACCCCGTTCTCGGTGCCGAAGAACTGGTTGACGTTCGCGCGGGCCACCTCGGCGAACTCCTCGCGCAGTTCGTAGGAGGAGACGCGTCCCTCGGGCCCGACGGCGCGGAGCAGCGAACAGGTCAGGGCCCCGGATCCCACGCCGGCCTCCACCACGTGGGCTCCCGGGAAGATGTCCGCCATCGCCAGGATCTGGGCGGAGTCCTTGGGATAGATCACCGCCGCACCTCGCGGCATGGACACCACGAACTCCGAGAGCAGCGGCCGGAACACGAGGTACTCCCCGCCTGCTGACGAGGTGATCGTGAACCCTTCGTCACGTCCGATGAGATCGTCGTGCTCGAGGTGTCCCCGGTTGGAGAAGAACCTCTTGCCGGCGACGAGTTCGAAGTTGTTGCGACGCCCCTTGGAGTCGGTCAGGCGCACCCACTCCCCCTCTTGCAGCGGTCCGATGCGCACGCCCGACCACGGGTGGCTCATGCGGTCGCCTGCCGGAAGGCTCGGTCGATGTCCGTCGTGGCGAGCACGCCGAAGATCGATCCGTCCGACTCGACGAGCAGGTACTCAGACGCGGGGGTCCGGTTCATGGCCTGGATCAGTTCCTCACCAGAGATGTCGAAGGGGAGCCGAAGGCCCGGCCCGAGGTCACGCGCGACGGTCGCCGTCGTCACCCAGGGTCGGCGCTCGGCAGGCGTCGCGAGCAGCGCCGCCTCGTTCACGATGCCCACCACGGCGCCATCGGTCGAGATGGTGACGATCCCGCCCGCCTCGGCCTCCTGGGCGCGACGCACGGCCTCGGAGAGCGGGAGTTCGCCGGGCACCGCGAGGGTGCGCCTGGCCAGAGCCAATGGGTCGAGGTTCGGGATCTTGCGGCGGACCCGAGCCGAGAGGATCGCTGCGGTTGCGCCCGACCAGAGGAACAGCGCGATGATCATGGCCAGGAAGTAGTCGACGATCGAGGTCGAGAACCCGAAGACCTCGGACTGGATCGTCGGATAGAAGAGCACCACCGCCGCCACGACGCGGCCCGTCCAGCCGGCCGCGATGGCGCCCCGGTTGCGGTCTCCCGTCAGGCCCCACACGGCAGCCTTGAGGACGCGCCCGCCGTCGAGGGGCAGCCCCGGGACCAGGTTGAGAACTCCCACCAGGAGGTTGGCGCCGGCCAAGCCCTCGACGGCCACCCGCAGGAGCCCGTCAGGGGTGACGAACCACAATCCGACCGCGGCGACGCCGACGAGGATGGACGTCAGCGGCCCCACCACCGCGATGAAGAACTCCTGTCGCGCCTTCTTGGCCTCGCTCGCCACCGCGGTGACGCCGCCGAGGAAGTGCAGCGTGATCGAGGAGATGGCGAAACCGTAGTGCCGCGCCATGTAGGCGTGGGACGCCTCGTGGAGCAGCACCGAGAGATAGAGGATCACCGCGAACGCCAGCCCGGCGACGTACTTCCAGGTGCCGAGTCCAGGCTGCGCGGCCTCGATGCGAGGGGCCACGATGAAGGCGATCAGGGCGGCAACGATGAACCAGCTCGACGAGACGAGGACGTCCGCGCCGGCCAGCGAGCCGATCCGGAAAGTGCCCGGTGGGCGCGGCGCAGGGGGCGGCGCTGGTTCAGACACGCCTTCGATCGTATCCGGAGCCTTGGGGGTGCTCGTACCTACGCTCTTGGTCATGAGGTCGAGCCAGGTGGTGGAGCAGATCGGTTCGCTCTCGCCCAGTCGTGCTGCGGACTTCATGTCCTGCCCGATGCTGTTCCGGTTCCGCACCGTCGACCGGTTGCCGGAGACCTCCTCGCCCGACGCGGTCCGGGGCACCTTGATCCACCGGGTGCTCGAGGACATCTTCGATCTCCCGGCCCTCGAGCGCACTCCGGCGTCGGCGGCGGAGGCACTCGAGCCCACCTGGAGAGTGTTGTGCGAACAGGAGCCCACACTCGCCGAGGTCGTTGGCTCGGGCGAGACCGAACAAGCGTGGTTGGGCAGCGCCCAAGAAGTGATGGCTCGTTGGTTCGACCTGGAGGATCCGACCCGGCTCGAGCCCGCCGAGCGTGAAACCAGGCTCGAGCACCTCCTGGACTCCGGGCTGCTGCTGCGCGGCATCGTCGACCGAATCGACATCGCTCCCGACGGGGCCCTGCGGGTGGTCGACTACAAGACCGGCAAGGCTCCTGCGGCCGGATTCGAGGCGCGGGCCCTGTTCCAACTGCGCTTCTATGCGCTGATGATCTGGCGCAGCCGGGGTGTCATCCCTCGGCTCCTGCAGTTGATCTACCTCGGCAACGCGGTCATCGTCTCCTA
>JBFIDC010000148.1:0-8228 GCA_041581495.1 Nocardioides sp.
CGGCCACATCGGCTACCAGGCGCCCGGACGGATCCCGATCCGCAAGTCGGGCAACGACGGCCGACTGCCGGCGGCGGGTTGGCTGCCTGAGAACGACTGGACCGGGGACTACGTGCCCTTCGACGGTTTGCCGCAGATCCTCGACCCCGACGAAGGGGTCATCGTCACGGCCAACCAGGCAGTCATCGGCGACGACTATCCCTACTTCTTGACCGACGACTGGGATCACGGCTACCGCGCTCAGCGGATCCGCGACCTGCTGGATGAGAAGGACGAGTGGACCGTGGCCGAGATGGCGCGGCTCCAACTCGAGAACCAGCACCCCCTCGCGACCGCGCTCGTCCCCTATCTGCTCGCCCCGCAACTGCGGCGCGGCTATGAGCGCGATGGCCAAGACCTGCTGCGCAGTTGGGACTTCGAGCAGGACCGCGACAGTGCGGCCGCGGCCTACTTCAACGTGGTCTGGCGCAACGTGCTCGAACTGACCTTCCACGACGAACTGCCGGAGGATCTGTGGCCGGACGGGGGTGATCGCTGGGTGGCGGCGGTCTCGGACCTGCTGCGCGACCCACGCAACGGATGGTGGGACAGCCTCGACACCGAGGATGTTGTTGAGGATCGTGACGACATCCTGCGGCAGGCGCTGATCGACGGACGCAACGAGTTGACCGCGCGGCAGGCGCTGCAGCCCGACGAGTGGAACTGGGGCTTCCTGCACGAACTCCAACTCCGCGAACCCACGCTCGGTGATTCCGGCGTGGGTCCCCTGGAGTGGATCTTCAACCGCGACGGCTGGGAGATCGCCGGTGGGCCGGCCGCCGTCGACGCCACCGGCTGGGACGCCTCCGCCGAGGCGCCGTACGTGGTTACCACCTCGCCGTCCATGCGGATGGTCGTCTCGCTTGACGACCTCGATCAGTCCCGGTGGATCAACCTCACCGGTGTCTCGGGCCACCCGTTCAACGACCACTACACCGACCAGACCGACCTGTGGGCACGCGGCGAGACCCTGCCGTGGCTGTTCGACCAGGACGCCGTGACCCAGGCCGGCGAACACACGCTCACCCTGGTGCCTGCCGCGCCGGAGTAGGCGGGGTGGTGGTGCGGTGTGCAGGAGTCCCCGGATATCAGGGGAGTCCCGCACTTCTGCACCGAGATCTCGGCCAGGAAGTGACAGAGTTCCCTGATCTCCGGGGACTCCTGCGACGCCCGCCGACGCCCGCCGACCCCCAACGCCCCCGCAGACCCGACGGTCTAGAACCGAACGATCCCCGACGGGGTCGCGGCGGCGGTGACGCGACGATCGTGGGGCTCGACGGGCACCTCGCGGCCGACCTCGTCGTCATAGAGCAGGACGCAGACGAAGGTGCCGGGCGGGACCCGGCTCAGGGCGCGGTCATAGGAGCCACCGCCGCGGCCGAGGCGGTCCCCGGTGGGGGAGACGGCGACACCCGGGACGAGCACCACGTCCGGGGTGGCGATGGACTCGGTGCCGAGCCGCGGGCCGGTCGGTTCGAGCAGGCCGAGGCTGGCGCTGGCGAGGCTGCGGTCGCCCTCGTACGCCGCCCAATCCAGGTCTCGGTCGGGCTGCAGGATCGGCAGCACCACCCGCTTGCCGGCGGCCTTCAGGTCGTGCAACAGCAGGCCGGTTCCGGGTTCGGCTCCGACCGAGACGTAGGCGGCGACGGTTGCCGCCAACCGGATCTCGGGGGCGGACATCAGGTGGTCGGCGATCCGACGCGCAAGGTCGCGCCGTTCGACCAGTGAGAGGCGGTTGCGGCCGGTGAGGACCTGGTCGCGCACAGCGACCTTGGCCAGCTGAGCAGGCGTTTGCCCTATGTCCACACATCCAGCCTACGATCGGTGGCATGGGTAGCCCTGGGCTGATTGCCGCTCGCGACAAGATGCTTGCCGCGGGTGTCGAGGAGTTGGCAGTCGAGACGTTCGCGCACTACTACCGCCTGCTCGAGCACGGCGAGACCGGGATGATCCCCGAGTCCGCGATCGAGCCGGTCGACATGCCCGCCCTGGCGGACGTGGAGGTCGATGACCAGAGCGCCGCCGAGGCGCTGCGGGGCACGGTGGTGATCAAGCTCAACGGCGGCCTTGGCACCTCGATGGGGATGGAGCGGGCCAAGTCGCTGCTGTGCGTGCGCAGCGGTCTGTCGTTCCTCGACATCATTGCCCGCCAGGTGCTGCACCTGCGCAAGCGCTACGAGGCGACCCTGCCGCTGATCATGATGAACAGCTTCCGCACCTCGGCCGACACGATGGCGGCCCTGGAGCGGTACGACGGGCTGGCGGTGGAGGGCCTGCCGCTGGAGTTCCTGCAGAACAAGGAGCCCAAGCTCCTCGCCAAGGACCTGTCTCCGGTCAGCTACCCCAAGGATCCCGACCTCGAGTGGTGCCCGCCCGGTCACGGCGATCTCTACACCGCACTGCTCGGCACCGGCCTGCTCGACCAGTTGATGGCCGCGGGCTATCAGCGGGTCTTCGTGTCCAACTCCGACAACCTCGGCGCAGTGCCGGACCCCCGCGTTGCCGGCTGGTTCGCGGCCTCGGGGGCGCCGTTCGCGATTGAGGCGGTTCGTCGTACGCCGAGTGACCGCAAGGGCGGACACTTCGCGCGGCGCAAGGGCGACGGCCGGATCGTGCTGCGCGAGACGGCGCAGACGCGTCCCGAGGACCTCGAGTCGCTCGCCGACCTCGATCGCCACCGCTTCATGTCGACCAACAACCTGTGGTTCGACCTGGCCGCGATGAAGCAAGCCCTCGACATCCGTGGCGGCATCCTCGGGCTGCCCTTGATCCGCAACGTGAAGACCGTCGACCCGGCCGACCCGTCCACACCCGAGGTGATCCAGGTCGAGACCGCCATGGGTGCGGCGATCGAGGTCTTCGACAACAGCGCGCTCATCGAGGTTGGCCGCGACCGCTTCGTGCCCGTCAAGACCACCAATGACCTGATGGTCCTGCGCTCCGACGTCTACACCATCGGCCCCGATTTCGTCCTGGAGCAGGGGCCCCCCGACATCCCGTTCGTCGACCTGGACCCCGAGTTCTACAAACTGGTCGGCGAGTTCGACAAGCGCTTCCCCGAGGGCATGCCATCGATCAACAAAGCCACCTCGCTGACCGTCGAGGGGGACTGGACCTTCGGGTCGGGGATCAAGGTGGTGGGTGAGGTGGAGTTGTCGGCGACCTCGGCCCAGCGGGTTCCGGCCTCGACCGTGTTGACCGGTGAGGCTGAAGACTGACCTGATGGTCGACTCAGAGTTGCGCTCGGTCGAGCAGCACCAGCGCGCCATCCTCGATGACCTCGAGCCGATGGGCGCCGTGGCCATGCCACTGCTCGATGCCCTCGACCTGGCCTGCGCCGAAGAGGTCGTCGCGCAGATCGCCCTGCCGAGTTTCGACAACTCCGCGATGGATGGGTACGCCGTCCGCTTCGCCGATGTCGAGGGGGCGTCGGCCCAGTCGCCGGTGACCCTGCCCGTCGTCGGTGAGATCGGGGCCGGTCAGGCCAAGCTCACCGCCCTGGGATCGGGGGCCGCCGCCAAGATCATGACCGGAGCGCCGGTGCCCACCGGTGCCGACGCGGTCGTGCCCTATGAGTGGACCGATCGTGGCGCCGACGTGGTTCGCATCGAGCAGGCCCCGCGACTCGGACAACACATCCGCCCCGCCGGCGACGACGTCACCGTGGGCGACCTGCTCGTCGAGGAGGGCGCAGACCTCGGGCCGCGCCGCCTCGGGTTGTTGGCGTCGGTCGGCCGCGCCACCGTGATGGCCCGTCCGCGTCCACGCGTGGTGATTCTTTCCACCGGATCAGAGTTGCGCGACCCCGGCCGGGCGCTGGGGCACGACTCGATCTATGACGGCAACTCCTACCTGTTGGCGGCCGCCGCCCGCCGCGTGGGCGCCATCCCCTACCGGGTCGGCATCATCCCCGACCAGCCCGAGGCGTTTCTGGAGGCGCTGGCCGACCAACTGGTGCGCGCCGACATCTTGGTCACCTCGGGAGGGGTCTCACAGGGCGACTTCGACGTCGTCAAGGCCGCCTTGGCGCCGCAGGGCGTGTGGTTCGGGCCCGTCGCCATGCAACCCGGCAAACCCCAGGGCTATGGCCGGGTCGGCGAGGACCAGGTGCCGATCTTCACCCTGCCGGGCAACCCGGTCTCGGCCTACATCTCCTTCCAGGTCTTCGTGTTGCCCGCACTGCGCAAACTGATGGGCAAACGGCCCCACGTGCTGCCCACCCGCAGCGCGCGCCTCACCGGTGACCTCACCTCTCCGCCGGCCAAACGGCAGTACCGTCGCGGTGACCTGGTCTTCGACGGCACCGGACTGTCGGTGGCGCCGGTCGGTGGGCCGGGTTCGCATCTGGTTGGTGACCTCGCTTCGGCGAACTGCCTGATCGTGATCCCCGAGAGCACCACGTCGATCGCGGCAGGCGAGTCGGTCGAGGTGTTGATGTTGGAGGAGTCCCCATGAATGAGCCTGCAAGCGCGGCCGGGATCGATCAGCGCTCCGGCGACCGGTTGACCCACATCGACGACGCCGGTGCCGCACGCATGGTCGACGTCTCCGGCAAGGACGTCACCGCTCGTACGGCGTCCGCATCGGGTCGGGTGTTGGTCTCCGCCGAGGTCGTCGCACTGCTGCGTGGCGCGGGTGTGCCCAAGGGCGACACGCTCGCGGTGGCTCGACTGGCCGGGATCATGGGCGCCAAGCAGACCCCGGCGCTCATCCCGCTGTGCCACCCGCTCGCCATCTCGGGAGTCACGGTGGATCTGAGCGTCGCCGACGACGCCGTCGAGATCCTCGCGACCGTGCGCACCACCGACCGCACCGGCGTCGAGATGGAGGCGTTGACCGCGGTCTCGGTCGCGGCGCTGACGGTGATCGACATGGTCAAGGCCGTCGACAAGGCCGCGACCATCACCGATGTTCGGGTCGAGACCAAGACCGGCGGCAAGTCCGGTGACTGGAGTCGGTCGTGAGCCACCCATGACCGGTGGCGCAGGGCTGCGGACCCCCCTCCCGGCCACCGTGGTGGTGGCCTCGAACCGCGCCGCAGCGGGTGTCTATGAGGACACCACCGGCCCACTGATCGTCGAGTTCCTGGCCGGCCTCGGCTTCGAGGTGGGCGAGCCCAAGGTCGTCTCCGACGGGGCCCCGGTAGGTGAGGCGATCCTCGCCGCGATCGCACTGGGGGCTCGGGTGGTTCTCACCACCGGTGGGACCGGGCTGACCCCCACCGATCGCACCCCCGAGGTCACCCTCCCCCTGCTCGACCGCGAAGTCCCCGGCCTGGCCGAGGCGATCCGCGCCGCGGGCGTGGCCAAGGGCGTGCCGACCGCCGTGCTCTCCCGGGGTCTCGCCGGCGTCGCCGGCACCTGCTTGGTGGTGAACCTCCCCGGCTCGCGCGGCGGAGTCAAGGACGCTCTCGACGTGCTCGGCCCCGTGCTGGTCCATGCCGTCGAACAGATCGTGGGGAGTGATCACCCGTGAGTGACTCAGCCTGGCCGGCCCGGTTGGTCGACGGCGATGTCGTGGTGCGGCCGCTGGTGCGCTCCGACCAGGCGGCGTGGCGGCGGGCCCGCCAGCGCAGTGCGGCGTGGTTGCAGCCGTGGGATGCGACCGTGCCGCCGGGTGGGGATGCCCGCCCCACCAGCTTCCCCCAACTCGTACGCCGCCTGCACCGCGGCGCCCGCGCCGGGACGACCTATCCCTTCGCCATCGAGGTCGGCGGACAGTTCGCCGGCCAGATCACGGTGATCAACATCGTGCGGGGCTCGGGCCTGTTCGCCTCGATCGGCTACTGGCTGGACCAGGAGTTCGCTGGTCGCGGCGTGATGCCCCGGGCCGCGGCCCTGGTGATCGATCACTGCTTCGCCCACGGGTTGCACCGCATCGAGGTCGCCATCCGACCCGAGAACTCCAACTCCCTGCGCGTGGTCGAGAAGCTCGACATCCGCGAGATCGGCTACGCGCCGAAGTACCTGCACATCGACGGGCAGTGGCGCGACCACCGGATCTATGCGGTCACCTCCGAGGAGTGCCCCGAGGGCATGGTGCGCCGGCTGCGCGAGGCTGAATCACACCAGTCACAGGAGTAATCTCGCGACACACGGTGCGCCTCCGGCCGTGAGGCTCGCAACGTCCCTACGCTCGAGCGCGTGGACGCCAGTGTCTTCATCTTCGTTGCCCTAGCGGTGGCGTGGGCCGTCTACCTCATTCCCAAGGCCCTCGAGCACCACGAGGAGGGCTCCCGGACCCGGTCGGTCGACGACTTCTCCGACTCGATGCGGGTCTTGGCGCGCCGTGAGCCGGTCAGCCGCCGCGAGGCGCTGCTCGTCGCCGGTGACGAACCCACCCCTCCCTCGCGCCACGAGGTGCGTCGCGCGGCTCGGCTCGAGGCCCGAACCCAGCGCCGAGACGCCAAGGTGCGCGCGCGCAACGCGAAGCTGGTGGCCGCGGCGGCGCGCATCCCGGCCGACCCGCAGCAGCGTCGGCGCGCTGCTGCCGCTGCCGCCCGCCGCCGACTTCGGGTCGTCAGTCTGATCTTGGCCACCATCGCATTCACCGTCGCCGCCGCCGGGTTCGGCCTCATCGAGTGGGTCTGGGTCGCGGCCCCCGTGGCGGTCTTGGGCCTCTGGCTGGTCGCCTGCCGGGTGAGCTTGCGGCGTGAGCGGATGCCGGTGCCGGTCATCAATCGGAACGCCGCCTCGAGCCAGGCCCCCGACGTCGAAGCCGCGGTTGCCGAGGCCGCCGACGCCACCGTGGGCATCCCCGCCGTCGCCGAGACCGCTCCCGTCGACCCCGATGCGTGGGCTCCCGTCCCGGTCACGCTGCCGACGTATGTTTCCAAGCCGATGGCCAGTCGCAGCGTGCGCACCATCGATCTCGACGCCACCGGCGTGTGGACCTCCGGGCACAGCGAGGCCGACAGTGCCCTGGTGCGCGAGTCCGACGAGATCGCCCGCGCCCGCGAGGTTCACGACGACGAGGAACGTCGCGCCGCCGGCTCCTAGTTGGAACTTCCCCCGCTGGGCTCACCCCCGAATGGCCCTGACCGATTCGGACCCGCCGAATCTCGGTGCTAACGTTTCGCTTCGCACTTGGGGCTGTGGCGCAGTTGGTAGCGCGTCTCGTTCGCAATGAGAAGGTCAGGGGTTCGAATCCCCTCAGCTCCACCAAACCAAACCTGCAGGTCAGAGGGGTAGTCGCCGTCCTTAAACAGGAGGACGAAGTGGCAACTCTCCAAATACTCTCCAAAAATGGCCTCAGGTTGGGGCGTCCTTCGGGTCGTCTGGGGTCCTGTCGGACTCTCCCGGTTCCTCTGGCGCACCTATGCCCTATGGAGACCATCAACAGCGCCGATACCAAGCTGCAACGCCCCGAGCTGCGGGTCATCGAGTCCGTTGTATCGCTCTCCGAGTTGTGTGCACACCTCGGAGTGAACGCCCAGACGATCTATGACCTTCGCAGTCAGGGTCGGGGTCCGCGCGGCTTCCGGGTTGGTCGCGAACTTCGATTTCGCGTCAGCGAGGTCGAGGCTTGGCTGGATCGTCTGGAGCGCGCTGACGTCGACCGGGACTCGATGGAGCGTTCCTGATGGGCGGGCGACCCAGGACGCCCATCGGCTCATTCGGTGCCGTGAATGTGCGGCGCGGGCGCGGTATGGCCAGAGCCGAGACCGGGACTGTCCTGGGGGAGGACTGACATCGCTATCAAATAGCAGATATGTCTATACTTTTAGATATGGACCTTTCTGATCCGACACGTGCGGTGAGTCCCACTCTGGATGGGACGGTTCTCGCGGTGCTGGCGGCTGCGGGGAAGCCGTTGACGGTGGGGCAGGTCGCTGCCCAGGCAGCGAGGGGTTCAGAGATCGGGATTCGGCGGAGTATGGCGCGGTTGGTGGAGCAGGGCACAGTGCGGGCGACCGTCATGGGCCGCAATCAGGTTCACGAGCTCAACCGTGATCATGTGGCCGCGCAGATCGCAGTGGCCCTCGCTGGACTTCGTGGCGAACTATGGGCGCGGTTCCGAAACGAGCTCGACTCCTGGCGCCCGAAGCCGCTCTACGCGTGTGTCTTCGGGTCCGCAGCCAGAGGCGATGGAGGCGTGGACAGCGATATTGATCTCCTCCTGGTGCACCCGCCGTTCGCGGGAGAGAAGGCGCCGGGCCGGGTGAGTCCCACGCTGCGGGAAGCGATCGC
>JBFIDC010000149.1:0-8115 GCA_041581495.1 Nocardioides sp.
CTGGTCCTGCTCGCTGCAGTGCTCGGTGTGGTGAAGCCAGGCTCGACAGCGTTCTGAGTAGGCCCTGGGCCCCCTCTGCGATTGGGGCGATGGCCAAGCGCGCGGATCGCGGCAGATCAGTGTGGTCGGATCCGTGCTCGTAACGTCATCAACATCGAGGGCTAGAGGCCACGAATCGGATGACGTTAGGTGAGTCCACGTGGTTCATCCCTGGCACTCGGAATCTTGATTAGTTCAAGAAAAGCCGCAAGACTGCGCGGGTGCCCTCAGCGACCGAACTCGAGCAGTTGCTCAGGGGGGCCGACCTCAGGGTGACCCGGCCCCGGCTCGCCGTGCTGGCGGCCGTGCACGACCTCCCGCATGCGGATACCGACGCGCTGATCGCCGCGGTCCGCAGCAATGTCGGCGAGGTCTCCCACCAGGCGGTCTATGACGTGCTTCGGGCCTTGACGGCTGGAGGACTGGTCCGTCGCATCCAGCCGGCGGGGTCCGTCGCGCGCTATGAGTCCCGAGTCGGCGACAACCACCACCACATCGTGTGCCGCACCTGCGGCGCCATCGCCGACGCCGATTGTGCGGTCGGCGAAGTTCCCTGCCTGACCGCGAACCAGACCCACGGCTTCACCATCGATGAGGCCGAGGTCGTCTATTGGGGCACCTGCCCCGACTGCTCCACCACCGATTCCTGAACCCCGAGTTCTCAACCCACAAAGAACCAGAGAGGCCCGCTGTGTCCGATCAGCCCAATGCCGAAGTCGGCGAGATGAACCAGAGCGATGCGAAGTGCCCGGTCGCGAACGCCAAGCACCCCGCTGAGGGCGGCGCGAGCAACCGAAGTTGGTGGCCCAACCAGCTGAACCTGTCGATCCTGCGCAAGCACCCTGATGTGTCCAACCCACTGGGTGGGGACTTCGACTACGCAGCCGCCTTCGAGGGGCTCGATCTGGCCGCAGTCAAGGCCGACCTGGCCGCCGTGATGACCGACTCGCAGGACTGGTGGCCGGCCGACTTCGGGCACTACGGCCCCCTCATGGTCCGGATGGCCTGGCACAGCGCCGGCACCTACCGGGTCCAGGACGGTCGAGGCGGTGCCGGAGCCGGCATGCAGCGGTTCGCTCCGCTGAACAGTTGGCCCGACAACGGCAACCTCGACAAGGCGCGCCGCCTGCTGTGGCCGGTCAAGCAGAAGTACGGACAGAGCATCTCCTGGGCCGACCTGTTGATCCTCGCGGGCAACGTGGCCCTGGAGACGATGGGATTCAAGACCTTCGGCTTCGCCGGTGGACGCGCCGATGTCTGGGAGCCGGACGAGGACGTCTACTGGGGCCCGGAGGCCGAGTGGCTGGGCGATGCCCGCTACACCGGCGACCGCGACCTGGAGAACCCGCTGGCCGCCGTCCAGATGGGGCTCATCTATGTGAACCCCGAGGGCCCCAACGGGGAGCCCGACCCGCTGGCCGCCGCCCGCGACATCCGCGAGACGTTCGCGCGGATGGCGATGAACGACGAGGAGACCGTCGCCCTGATCGCCGGCGGCCACACCTTCGGCAAGACCCACGGTGCCGCTGACCCCGAGGCCAACGTCGGTCCGGAGCCCGAGGCAGCCTCGATCGAGGAGCAGGGGCTCGGCTGGACCAACGCCTTCGGCTCCGGCAAGGGTCGCGACTCGATCACCAGCGGCCTCGAGGTCACCTGGACCCAGACGCCGACCGAGTGGTCCAACAACTTCTTCGGCAACCTGTTCGGCTACGAGTGGGAGCTCGACAAGAGCCCCGCCGGAGCCAACCAGTGGAAGCCCAAGGACGGCGCGGGCGCGGGCACCGTGCCCGACCCGGAGGACGGCACTCTCAACCGCGTCCCCAAGATGCTGACCACCGACCTCGCACTGCGCTTCGACCCGATCTATGAGCCCATCTCGCGGCGCTTCCACGAGAACCCCGACCAGTTCGCCGACGCCTTCGCCCGCGCCTGGTTCAAGCTCACTCACCGCGACATGGGTCCGCCCCAGCGCTACCTCGGTCCCGAGGTGCCGCAGGAGGAGCTGGTGTGGCAGGACCCGGTGCCCGCCGTGGACCACGACCTCGTGGGCGACGCCGAGATCGCTGCCCTCAAGGAGCAGATCCTGGCCTCGGGCCTGAGCGTGGCTCAGCTCGTCTCGACGGCGTGGGCCTCGGCCTCGACGTTCCGTGGCAGCGACATGCGCGGCGGCGCCAACGGCGCCCGCATCCGCCTCGAGCCCCAGAGCGGCTGGGAGGTCAACGACCCCGACCAACTCGCGATCGTGCTGGGCAAGCTCACCGAGATCCAGGAGTCGTTCAACGCCTCCCAGAGCGGCGGGGTGCGCATCTCACTCGCCGACTTGATCGTCCTCGCCGGCGGCGTGGGCGTCGAGGCGGCGGCCTCGGTGGCCGGTCACACCGTTTCGGTGCCGTTCACGCCTGGTCGCACCGACGCCAGCCAGGAGCAGACCGACGTCGAGTCCTTCGCCTGGCTGGAGCCGAGCGCTGACGGGTTCCGCAACTACCTCGGCAAGGGCCACACCCTGCCCGCGGAGTACCTGCTGGTCGACCGAGCGAACCTGCTCACCCTCAGCGCCCCGGAGATGACCGCGCTGGTCGGTGGCCTGCGGGTCCTCGGCGCCAACGCCGGCGGCTCGACCCACGGGGTGCTCACCGAGACCCCGGGCAGCCTGACGAACGACTTCTTCGTCAACCTGCTGGACATGGGGACCGTGTGGTCCTCGACCTCCGATGCCCAAGACGTCTTCGAGGGCAAGGACCGCGCGACGGGCGAGGTGCGCTGGACCGGCACCCGCAACGATCTGGTCTTCGGGTCGAACTCCGAACTCCGGGCGGTCGCCGAGGTCTACGCCAGTAGCGACGCGAAGACGAAGTTCGTGGGCGACTTCGTCGCCGCATGGACCAAGGTGATGGAGCTCGACCGCTTCGACGTCTGATCCATCAGCACCGCTCCACCACACCTCCGAGGGCCCGACCGCGCAGCGGCCGGGCCCTCGGATGTCGTGGGGGGTTACTTCGGGGGTCATCTTCTACCGGGGTGCTTCGTGACGACCATAGGAGCGATCGGTCGCGGCTGACCGGATCTTCATACTTTCTTCGCACCCTCGCGAGCCCCGTCAAACGCATCAGGCCCCCGACTCGCACCGTGGCGGTCGGGGGCCTCATGCTTCCCTTGGTGGCAGGTGCAGGATTCGAACCTGCGTAGGTGTACACCGGCGGATTTACAGTCCGCTCCCATTGGCCGCTCGGGCAACCTGCCAGGGAGTGTTGCCCTCCGGCTTGGCCGGGCGACAACGAGGCGAAACAATAGCGCAGCGCGGACCACGTCCGAGAATCAGCAGAGCAATCCAAGGAGCAGCGTCATGGCCGACTCGTCGTTCGACATCGTCAGCAAGTTCGACCGTCAGGAGGTCGACAACGCCCTCGGGCAGACCGCTCGGGAGGTCGCCACCCGCTTCGATTTCAAGGGCACGGGCGCCACGATCGAGTGGAAGGGCGACGAGGCCATCGAGATCTCCGCCTCCGCCGACGACCGCGCGAGCGCCGTCCTCGACGTGTTCAAGCAGAAGTTGATCAAGCGCGACGTGAGCCTGAAGGTCCTCGACGCCTCCGAGCCGCGCCAGTCGGGCACGGAGTCCAAGATCTCCATCGCGCTCAAGGAGGGCATCTCCTCCGAGGACGCCAAGAAGATCAGCAAGTTGATCCGCGACGAAGGCCCCAAGGGCGTCAAGGCCCAGATCCAGGGCGACGAACTGCGCGTCTCGTCCAAGAAGCGTGACGACCTGCAGGCCGTCCAGGCTCTGGTCAAGGGCCAGGACTACGACTTCGCGGTGCAGTTCACCAACTACCGCTGATCTGAGGGTGTTTCCGCAGGTCAGAGGGGGTGTGGGGTTGTTTTAGTCCGCACCTAGTCCGCAAAATTTTCATTAGGTTTGCCTAACTCGCTCCCGGCGGGAGCCTTCAGTCAGTGCCAGTGGGCCACCAGATGCCTTCTGTCGTTTGGAACCCTATTTTGTTACTATACGACAAAGAAGGGAGGCAATTGACAATGGGGCGCGCGATTCCGACATCACTGTCTGGCGTGGTTGAGCACCTGGAACTCGAAGGCGACCTGGTCGTGACACTTGAGTCCCTACGAGCTGCTCTGGCGGCCGCCGGGGACCACGACACCTCGGAAGACCGCGCCCGAGCAGTGGCCTACCAACTGCAGCGCGCCGGCTGGCTGGGCACGCTTCGAAGCCGAAACGCTTGGGAGTTCCAGCCCGGCTCGCGCGGCGGACCGTACGGTTCTGGCGACAGGTTCGTGGAATTCCGCGCGTACGCCGCAACGCACCCGAGTTGGTCCGGTGTGCTCGCCATGGAGTCTGCCGCCAGCCTTCATGGCCTAGCGCAGCGCTTCCCCGAACGAGAGGTCGTCGCCCTGCCCAAGGGAGCGCCAGCGCCAAAACCGTTCCGACAGGAGTGGCGCGTGGTCACCTCAGGGCTCCAAGCAGGTGCCTCGTCAGTCATCAACGACCTGCGGGTGTGGACCGTGGAAGCGCTCCTCGTCGGCATTGGAGAGCGGCCCTCCAACTACCGTGACACGGCGGGGCTGGCGCAATGGCTGCCCGAGGCAGCCAGCCGGGCCGATATTGCAGTGGTGCGCAACCTGCTGGAGACGTTGCCGGCGTCGGCGCGACAGCGCACTGCCTATCTCTTCGCAGCTGTTGACGACCACGACTCACGCGATCAACTTCTGGACCACACACGTCCTCCTCATGTCGTGTGGTTCGGGTCGCGAACGCGGAGCGGAACCTACGACGCGGCGACAGGTGTTCATGACACGGTGCTGCGTCCGTATCTGTCGGGAGGCACCGGCACATGAGAAACCGTCTGACCGAAGGTCACTTGGTCCGGCACTACCAAGGGGTGAAGGGCGGCAGGGACGCCGCGCTGCTCGACATCGCCCAGGACTTTGCGCTGCACCACCTGCACGAACAGGGCCTGTTCGACCGGGACCTTGTGTTCAAGGGTGGAACGGCTTTGCGGAAATTCCGTGCCGGTAGCGCCGGCCGATTCTCCACAGACCTGGACTTCAGCGCACCGTCTGGGGAGCTGGCTCTCGATGTCCTTCAGGCGCTCGACGGTGTGGACGTCGACGGGTTCCGCTTCACCATCACCACCATGGGCGACGATGGTCGCCGCGGGGATCTGCGTGTCGAGACACCGTTCGGTTCTCCGGACATGGGCGCGAAGATCGAACTCTCACGCCACGAACTGACCCTGCCCCCCGAAGTACGCGGGCCAGTGGCAATGAAGGTCCACGATCGATACGGCTTCGCCCCGCCTCCGCTTCCTGTCGTGCGTATTGAGGAGGCCATCGCGGAGAAGCTGGCTCGATACCGCCGCGTGTTGTTGGCACGAGACCTCTACGACCTCGCTTGGTTCGCCGAGGCTGGTGCCTTCGATGAAGCGCTAGTCCGGCAACTGTGGGTCCTGAAGGTCTATCGGGACGTCGTCATTGATGGCCGCGGCATCAAGCCGCTTGCCCCGGAGGAAGTCCTTGCACCTCGTATGCCGTCCGACTTCGACCGCGAGGACATCGGCTACCTCACGCGTCCGGTCGACATGCCCAAGTGGATCAACCAGGTCCAGATCCGCTACACGTTCCTGCGGGACCTGAGCGTCGATGAGCAACGCTGGTGCGCGTGCAACGCGCGCGATCGCTATGAGGTCGAGCAGAGGCTGGGCACCACTGATTAGCCCCAGATGCTGGCAGGGTGACGCAACGGCTTAGTCCGGTCGCCCACCGAACGCCGTTCGGGGACGACTCGGGCGCTGGGCTGAGCGCTCAGTCTTGAGCCACACCTGGAACTGCTCGAACTCCTCGTCGCTAGAGAAGAATCCGGGTAGTGCCCAGTTCTCGCCGTCGCCGATCGGATACACGTTCAGTGTGCCAACCAGGACCCATCGTTCTCAGACCACGCGAGATCGGCCGACCGACCGTGTCGAGATCTACCTCCGCTGGGCTGATTGATCCCGGCCGCTGAAAGCCGCGTCCATGAGACCCGCGGCCGCCGTGCGAGTCCGGTCCCCGGCCGTCGACCACAGGTGTGCGTACGTGTCGAGGGTGATGCTCGGCGTGGAGTGGCCCAGAGATCGCTGCACTGTCACGACGTCGCAGCCGGCGGCAATGAGACCGGAGGCGTAGAAGTGCCGAAGGTCGTGCAGTGTGAAGTCCTCCATTCCGCAGGTCACCCGCACCCCGCGCCATAGGTGACCGGCGCTGTTGCGGTTGAGTCTCGCCGCGCCGGCCCCGAACAGCCAGGCGTCGGCCCCGTGCGTGCCGTGCGTCGCGATGTGCTCGCTGAGTAGCGTCGTCAACGCCTCCGGGATGTAGACAACCCGCTCGGACCCGGCCTTGGGCAGACATGCCTGGGCGGTCCTGCGGGTGTTGCCCTGGATCTGCCGAGACACCGACAACGTGCGCCGAAGGAAGTCGACGTCCCGCAGTTGCAGTCCGTTCGCCTCGCCCTGGCGAAGACCGGCAAAGGCGCACACAGCGATGTACGCACCGAACGGTCCCGGGGCGACAGAGATGGCTTCTCCGACCTGCTGAGGTGAGGGAATCGTCATAGCCACGGCCGCACGCCGCACCTTGGGAAGGCGCACGCCGGCAGCCGGTGAATGCGCGATGATCCGGTCACCGACAGCGCCGCGGAGGCAGATGGCGACGTAGTTGTAACGAGTCCGGACCGTGGTGGGCGCGAGTCGCAGCGACATCGCTTTGACCCAATGCTCGACATGGGACCGTCGCAGGGCTGCCAGTGGCACGGCAGCGAACGGCACGGTGGCGGCTGCCGCGTCGGCGGCGATCCGCGTACCGTCTGCCCAGACCTGCCGTGTCGACCACTCTGCGTAGAACTCGGCGAAGCTGATCTGGCCGTGCGCCGGGTCGACGTAGTCGCCGGTCAGCACCGAGGACGCGATTTCGTCGAGCCAGCGTTGGGCGTCGAGCTTGCGTTCGAAGTGCCGGGCGCGCTCCTTGCCTGTGTCGTCGCGGAAGCGGGCTCGCCACCGCCCGTCCGAGCGTTTCGCAATGTTTCCGGCCATGTCTCATCCTGCCTCGTGGTTGCGACGGTTTGTCTTGTGCGGTCGGCCTGCCTGTGGACGAGCGTGGGTGTGGGCGCCGTCGTAGCGGCCGTGGGGGCGGCGGCTTTCCTCTACGAGCCAGAGGATGAGGTCGGTCTGCCAGTAGGCGACCCTGCGTCCGTGCCGGAAGCTACGGGGGCCGATGCCGAGGTGGCGGTAGTAGCGCATGGTGCCCTCTGATTTGCGGACGAACACGGCGGCCTCGTCGAGGTAGAGGATTTCGTCGCCGGCTTTGATGCGGCGGGTGTACTCCTCGGGGTCGAGGCTGTCGTGGTTGTCGGGTTGGGTGGTCATCGTGGTTCTCCTTCTCGTGTTGTGTGTCCTATCTGCAAGCGCTCGGTTGGTGGCGAATGGACACTGGTGGCTGCAACTTTCCTCAGGGGGCGCACCAAAAATCGCCCCTCCTGAGGTGCGCCCGTCCTGGACGGGCGTAGGACGGGCGTAGGGACGGGCGAAGGTGTTTGCGCAGGTCAGCGCCCTGTGGGGCATCGCCCCTCCGAAAGTTGGAACCCTCTCGCATGCTGAGACGTCGGTGGCGTCCATGTGCCCAGATTGGTGGGGAGGGGGCACCAAACTTCGCCCGTGGGCGAGTAGCCAGGCTGGGACGGGCGCACCACGGACGAGTACGTCTGCGGACTCTTGAAGGTTCTTCGCTTCCGGGTATCCGCTCGTGGTCAGAACCCGATGCCGGGACCGGTCCGCGACGGCCGTGACGGTTCGGGGATCTGGGTGCGCTGGCGTTCGAACTCGCGCTGGTTCTCTCCTCGCTGACGCTGTTGCGCGGCGTGCTGCCGTGCCGCAGCGTCGGCCCGGACCTTGGCGGGTCCGATCGGGCCGTAGCGGTCGATGGCGTCGAGGGCCCGGAGCCGGGCGTGCGCGACACCGAGGTCGGCGCGGTCACGGCCGAAGGCTTGCTCCCAGATCGCCCGTGCTTGCTCGGGGGTCTCGGCGACCAGGTGGGCGA
>JBFIDC010000150.1:0-8057 GCA_041581495.1 Nocardioides sp.
CCCAGTAGCGGCGCCGCGGGCCGGGGCCAGAGACGAACTCCTGGTAGGTCATCGGGGTGCGGCGCGGGGAGCCCGGGCCGCGGTAGTCGGGGATGCCCGAGTCGGTCGAGAGCCCAGCGCCGGTGAGAACCACAAGTCGGCGGGTGGAGAGGAACTCGATCGCCTCGGAGACGTCGGATGCTTCGCCGGTGTTCGGGGTCTCGCGAGCCGGTGCGCCGATGCTGGGTGAGAGCGTCATCGGGCGTAGCGCAGCGCCGAGCGTTCACGTGCCTTAGCCGCCTCGACCTCGCGGTCCTTCGGCGGCGCGGAGGTGACGAGGTCGTCGATCAGGTGGCGGGTGATGTGTGCGATCTCGGCGACCGCCTGGTCGAAGTTGGCCTGGTTGGCCTGCGAAGGCTTGGTCGCGCCGCTGACCTTGCGCACGTACTGCAAGGCGGCCGAGGTGACCTCCTCGTCAGTGGCCGGCGGCTCGAAGTTGTTGAGCGGGCGGATGTTGCGGCACATGGATTGAGCCTACGTCTGGCTGGGTGGGTCTCGACGACGCTCGTGCCTCGCTGCTCGACCAGCGAGGTCTCGACGCTCGTGCCTCGCTGCTCGACCAGCGAGGTCTCGACGCTCGTGCCTCGCTGCTCGACCAGCAAGGTGCTCACAGGTCGAAGAACTCGGCGTCGTCGCCGGTCACCAGCACCACTCGCCCATCGGGCAGGGCGACCAGTCGGACGTCATAGATGTCATCGCCGTACTCGACCTCGACCATGCGGTTGCTCAGTTCGGCGTCGTTCAACTTCAACACCGAGACGCTGGCGACCTGTCCGCCGCGGTTCCAGTCGGCGATGACGGTGAGGATGGTGCGCTGGGCCGGGAGCCAGGTGAGTTGGCGTGGGTCCGCGGTGGCCAGTGCGCTGGTCCCCGCTCCATAGCTGACCAGGTCGAGGCGTTTGGGGTCGGTGAGGTCGGTGACGTTGAACAGCCCGGCCTGCGCGCCCCAGCCGCCGCGACCCTGGCTCGGGCCTTCGCCGAGGCCGAGTAGGCGACGTTCGCCCAGCGGGTGCAGGTAGGCAGAGAAGCCGGGGATCTTCAGTTCACCCAGCAGCCGCGGCCGGTCGAGTTCGGTCAGGTCGATCGCATAGAGCGGATCGACCTGCCTGAAGGTGACCATGATCGCCAGGTCGTCGAACCACCGCATCGACTTGATGTCTTCGCCGACCCCGAGTTTGTCGAGACGGCCGAGTTCGACCAGGTCGTTGCCGTCCTCGGTCAGGGTGATGATCGAGTTGAACTGGCCGGTCGCAGAGGTGGCACCAACGGCCACCCGGAGAACATCGTCGGCCTCGTCCATCGCCCAGCGATCGCGAATGCTTCCGTCCACCTCGCCGTCCGCGGTGAACCTGGTGGCCTCGCCGTCGAGTTCGAAGGCATAGATCTGGCTGACGCCGTCGCGCCCGGGACGCTCGCCCCGCCCGGGCCACCAGCTCGGCAGCCGCGAACTGGGCTGCTGCATGCACACCTCCCAGCAGCCGCCGAAGGTGAACGCGCTGGTGGCGAGGTAGAGCCGGTCGACGGAGAAGTAGGCCAGTTCGGTGTCTGCGGCTAGGCCGGTCACCGAGCGCGCGTCGGGGTCGTCGACGTCGAAGCCGACGACGGTCATCGTGCCCAGCGAGTCACCGTTGCTCGGCAGAGCGACAGTGGCGCACTCCACCAGGGTCTCCGGATCGCCCTCGTCGGTGCTGATGGTGGGCAGCCAATCCTCGATCGTGGTCTCTCGCACGACCTCGCGGTTCTCCAGTTCCGCTGAGCGTTCGTCGCGGTGGTTCTGGGTGAACGGCAGGTTCGGCAGGCCGGTGCGCGTGACGAGCCGAACCACGTCACCGTGCAGCCGGGCTTCGACTGTGGAAGCGCTGATGTCGTAGGTGTGCTCGACCGCTGGTCGAGCCGGGTCGGTGACGTCGAGGACCATCACTCGGGTGGTGGGGTAGCCCTCGTAGCTGGGCCGGCTCATGGTCGGGTTCTCCCCGATCGCGACCAGCGTGCCCCCGCTGAGCAGGATCTGTCCCTCGCGCAGGTCGACCAGGTCGGCCGATCCGAGCCGCTCGACCTCGTCGCCGCGGACGTCGTAGGTCACCAGGTCGCCACCGTCGACGCGGAACAAGGTGCGGCCGTCGCTCTTGACCACGTCGGGCTCATCGACGCCCTGCTCCTGGACGTTGGTGCCATTGGGGTCGTTGGTCACCCGGATCGTGGTGGGGACCTTGGCGGCGCTGGGCGCGGTGGCTGAGGTGTCGGCCGAGCCCGTATCGACGGGACCGGCACCTGGGACAGGGCCACGCACCATCCCGTCCTCCATGACCACAGGCCCGCCGTAGTAGCCCTGGTCCCACCCATAGGGGCCTACGCGACTCAGGCCGCGCCGGACGTACCAGTCGAGGAGTTCATCGCACGACTCCGGCGCCGACAACCCGCTGCCGACCAACGCCAACGGCGCACCGGTCGCGGACCCAGTGCCCCGTGGAGCGGGGTCGTTACCGCCGGTCCACACGGAGCCGGCCACGAAGGCTCCGGTGAGGGCGGCGGTGATGCCCAGGAGCTGGATCGATCGACGAAGCGGCGCGGGTGACGACATGGCAGTGAACCTCGAGAAGCCCTCGGTCATTGGACGGGTGTACCTGGATCGGACGCCGGAGTCTCCGGGTCGGTTCCCCCGCGTTGGCAACGTGGTTGCCTCGGGTGACACAGTGACGACATGGCTGCTGACTCGACCCGCGATCTCGACCTGGTGCTCTTCGGCGCCACCGGATTCACCGGAGGTCTGACCGCGCGCTACTTGGCCGAGAACGGCCCCACCGGGCTGCGCTGGGCCCTCGCGGGGCGCAGTAGGGCGAAACTCGAGGCGGTCCGCGATCGTCTCGCAGCGGTGGATCCGGAGTTGGGCGAACTCGAACTGATCATCGCCGATGCGGCCGACGCCGACGCGCTCGCCGCCGTGGCGGCGCGGACCCGAGTCGTGGCCACGACTGTGGGCCCCTACCTGCAGTTCGGTGAACCCCTGGTCGCCGCCTGCGCCGCGGCCGGGACCGACTATGTCGACCTGACCGGCGAACCCGAGTTCGTGGACCGGATGTACCTCGCTCATCACGAGACCGCTGCGGCATCTGGAGCGCGCATCGTGCACGCGTGCGGCTTCGATTCCATTCCGCACGACCTGGGCGCCTATTTCACCGTGCAGCAACTCGCGGCATCCGGACCGGTGACGATGCGCGGTGTCGTGCGATCCACCGGCACCTTCTCGGGTGGCACCTTCCACTCCGCCATGGGTGCCTTCTCACGCGCCAAGCAGATGTCCGAGGCCGCCAAGGCCCGTCGCAAGGCGCAGCCCAAGCCGGAGGGGCGCTCCTCGCGCGCGGTCGCGGGCAAACCCCACCGCGACAAGGTCCTCGGCTACTGGTTGGTGCCACTGCCGACCATCGACCCTGCGGTGGTCGCGCGCAGCGGCGCCGCGCTCGACAGCTATGGCCCGGACTTCCGCTACTCCCACTACGCCGGCACCAAGACGTTGCGCTACGCCGCTGGTGGGATGGCCGCGGCCTCGTCGGTGGCCGTGGCGGCTCAGGTGCCGCCGGTGCGGCGCTTCCTGCTGGGCAAGATCAAGCAGGGGGAGGGCCCCGACGAGGGACGCCGCGAGAAGTCGTGGTTCACGGTTGATTTCGTGGCCGAAGGTGATGGCCGGACCATCCACACCAAGGTCTGCGGCGGTGACCCGGGCTACACCGAGACGGCCAAGATGCTCGCCGAATCCGCCCTGTGCCTGGCCTTCGACGACAACCCCGAGGTGGCAGGCAGCGTGACCACGGCGCAAGCCATGGGAGACAACCTGATGGCACGGCTGATCAAGGCAGGGATTTCTTTCGACGTGGTCTGAGCCGAATCAACCCATGTCGGGCTAACGTCTCGACATGCGCGCTCGGCTCCTCGGATTCCTTGGCCGTTGGGCGGTCTATGGAGTGCTCACCGCGATCGCGGCCTTGCCCATCCTGCTGGAGCAATCCATCGAGCGGGCCAGCTTCGAAGACCGCCTCGGGACCTTCCCGGTTCAGGTCTCCTTGGCGCACAACGGGTTCACCACCCTCGACACGGGGCTGGTCGGCAAGCTGTATTGGGAACGCACCGGCGTCGGCGGTTTCGGCGCCGCGGTCCGCTCGACCGGGCCGCCCGAGGCCGGCGGCACACTCACGTCGTACGTCGCACCCGACTTCGTGCAGGCCAACGCCGCGTTCATCGATGACCCGGGCGATGTGGCCAAGGTCTATGGGTCCGAACTGCGTTCGCAGGTCCTCTCGCTGCTGCTTGTCACCGAACTGGTCGCCGGAGTCGGCGGCGGGCTGGTGGGTGCCTGGCTCTTCAGCGGAGCCTCCGCTCACCCACGAGGTCGTCGCCTCGCCATCCGGGTCATCACCTCCACAGTTGTCGTGACCTCATCGGCCGTACTGGCCGCGGCGCTGTTCACGCGGTGGGACGGCAACGTCGAGGTGGGCGACCGGTTCGACATGCCCGGGGTCGAGGAACTCTCGTTCAGCAGCCAGCAGACCCGCGAGGTCGCCCAACAGGTCCAGCCCTTCATCGAGAAGAACTCCGCGCGCATCGCGGAGCGATCCGAGAGCTATCGCGAGACCGCGAACGCGAGCTTCGCCGAGCAGTTGGACCTCCACATCGATGACCTGACGCCGCGAGAGGGCGAACGGGTGCTGCTCCAGGAGGCCGACTCGCAGGGCAGCCAGGTCGGCACCAAAGTGCGCGCCGAGCTCTATCCGCTGCTGGTTGAGGCCTTGGGTGAGGACGCACTCATGCTGCGGGTCATCGCGGGTGACGTGACCTCCAACGGCACCGTGGCGGAGAAGGACTACGTCAAACGTGAGGTCGACGCCTTGCCCGACGTGCCGTTGGTGGCCGTCAAGGGAGACCACGACAGCGACGACACGGTCGAGCAGTTGCGTGACGACGGGGCCCAGGCACCCGACCTCGAGGTCCTCGATGTCGATGGGCTCGCCGTCACCGGCGCCGCCGACCCGGCGTTCAAGGCCCTGTTCGGTGGACTGATCACCAACCCGTCCGGCGTCAGCGAGACCGAGACCGGCCAGCGACTGCGCGAGGTGGTCGACGAGGACGCCGAGGGCGCCGTCCAGGTGGTGCTCCACCAGCCCCGGGCCGCCGCCGCCTACCTCGGCATCACGAGCCTGAATGACCCCTCGCTGGACGCAACCGATCCGACCGTCCCGACCGACGACGGCATCCCCGACGTGCCGGCCGGGACCGTGAGCATCGGGCACTTGCACGATGTCGATGGACCCTGGGTCATCTGGAACACCGACAGCGACGAGGTCACGTGGACGGTGGTCAGCCAACTGGGGACCAGTGGAGGTGTGGAGGAGAACCCGACGTTCAACAGGTTCTCCACCCCGTTCTCGGTGCCGCTCAAGGACGTGACCATGCAGTTGGCCTACCTCAATCCCGAGACCGGCCTCCAGACCGGCTACGCCCGCATCGTCATCGGCACCGACGGCGAGGTGAGCATCGAGGACCGGGTCGATGTCGGACTGCCCGGAGGGATGCCCCGAGTCGTGCCCCGAGTCGAACCTGCGGCCCCTTCGTCGTAGATGTGTCGGCTGCTCGGTTTTCGACGTGCCCCGACGTGCCCCAGGTAGGAGTCGAACCTACGACCTTTCGCTTAGGAGGCGGCTGCTCTATCCACTGAGCTACTGGGGCCTTGTCCGCACTGGACGGCGAACATCTTGTCACGGTCCTCGGGCCGCTCCCGACGCGGCGATGTCTCGTGAGTTTGGGGTTAGCCCATGGTGGGCAGCATCATTTGACTTCCACCCGTAGCCTGGCTCGGGCGAGCGTGAACACATCGTCGTGTCCGAACGTCCGCCCAATCCGTGGACCGTGTGAAGGTGACGATGAGCGATGAGCAGCGCCCCGACCTCGAGTCGAGCTTGCCCGCGCCCTATCAGTCCGGCGGCAAGCGCAAGGCCCCGACCCGAACCAGCCACACGGTCGCCAAGGTTCTGCTGTCGAGCATGATGGTGCTCGCGATGATCACCGGTCTCGGCGTGACCTTCCTCTATCGCCACCTCAACGGCAACCTGCATGTCGAGGACGTCTCGGCCCAGCTCGGTGACAACCGGCCGCAGCCCGTCGAGGTGGAGGGCCCGCAGGACCCACTCAACATCCTGGTCATGGGCTCGGACACCCGAGACGGCGAGGGCAACAACATCGACGGGCTCACCGGCGACGGTGAGCGATCCGACACCACCATCTTGATCCACCTCTCCGCGGACCGGCAGACGGCCTACGGCATCTCGATCCCGCGCGACACGCTGGTCGATCGCCCCGAATGCGTCAACGACGACGGGGACACCCTCTCTGGTGGCAGTTCCCAGATGTGGAACGCCGCCTTCGCCGTCGGCGGTCCCGCGTGCACGATCAAGCAGTTCGAGGCGCTGACCAACGTCCGGATCGACAACTACGTCAAGGTCGACTTCGCGGGGTTCCGCAACATGGTCGACGCCGTCGACGGCGTCGAGGTCTGTGTCCCCGAGGAGATCGACGACCGTGAGCACGGCATCCTCATCAAAGAGGGCACCCGCACCATCGACGGCCGCGAGGCCCTGGCCTATGTCCGGGTCCGCCACGGCGTGGGCGACGGGAGCGACATCGGCCGGATCAAGCGGCAGCAGGCGTTCGTCGCCGCCATGGTCAACAAGGTCGTCTCGGGCAACACCCTGGCTCGGCCGGACCGGCTCATCGGGTTCCTCAACGCCGCCACGAGTTCGCTGACCACCGACATCCAGAACATCGCCCAGATCGCCAAGATCGGCTATCAGTTCAAGGACGTCGGGCTCAAGCGGATCCAGTTCGTGACGGTGCCGTTCCAGTACAGCACCGCCTACCCCGGCCGGGTCGAACTGCTGCCCGAGGCCGAGGACCTGTGGGAGAAGGTGCGCAACGACTCGCCGCTGGGTCGCCTACGCGACGGCGCCATCAGTGCGGACAACCCGCTCGGCGCGAGCCCGTCGGCCACGCAGAGCGCCTCTCCGAGCGACGGTGCGAGCAGCCCCTCGGCGTCGACCTCGCCCACGACGACTCCCAGTGAAGACGAGTCCGCCGCCGAGGCAGCAGCGGCCCGCGAGGCCGTCGGGCTCTGCGCATGAGCGACAAGCCGGCCGGCCGGGCGAAGGGCGAGAAGACCGAACCTGAGTGGAAGCGCCGCAAGCGCCTCGACGGCGTCTTCGGCGACGTCCTGCCCGAGACCACCAGCGACGAACGCGACCCCGCTGCCCCTGGAGCCGAGGATGCCGGCGAGCGCTGGCTGCGCGAGCAGGTTCCACCGCACCACGGCTGATCACACCCTGCGGGGGTCTCGACGACGCTCGCTGGCACTCGCTGCTCGACCAACCTCTTGGTCAATGGACCGACGTCGGGACAGCAGAACGGCCGGCAACCCCGTGGGGTGGCCGGCCGCTCTGGTTGAGGCGTCTTGAGTGTCAGGCCCTGCCCTGCTGCGTCTTGAGCAGGTCGCGGATCTCTTCGAGGAGCGCGATGTCTTCAGGGGTGGCGGCGTCCTCGCTGGGGAAGAACTTCTCCTTGGCCTTCAGGTAGGGCGTGACCACGAAGAAGTAGACGACGGCCGCGAGCAGGACGAACGCGATGACGGCGTTCATGAAAGCGCCGAAGTAGGTCGTGTTGGAGAAGACGTCGTCGAGAGCGTCGGGAAGCAGACTGGTCAGCCACTCGGTGAAGGCGGTGACGACGGTGGCGAACGCCAAGGCCATGATCAGGCCGACGGCGATCTCGACGAGGTTGCCCTTGAGGACGAAGTTCTTGAAGCCGGTCATGAATCCCCCTGCTGTTGATGACATGGATTGGTTGAACCTGAGCCCTTGCAGGCTAACCGGAGTAGGCGACGCTGAGGAAGTGCGTCACAGACGCCCCAGCAACCACAGGCACCTCGGCAGCATCAAGGCCCAGCAGCACCAACCGCCCGGGGAGCGGGTCGCCGACCG
>JBFIDC010000151.1:0-8012 GCA_041581495.1 Nocardioides sp.
CCCCGAGGTCATCCTCTTCGACGAGCCCGACTCCGGCCTCGACCCCGTCCGCGTGGCCGACCTGAACCAGCTGATCGTCGACCTCAACGCCCAGATCGACGCAACGTTCCTGATCGTGACCCACGACATCAACACCGCCCGCACGGTGCCCGACAACATCGGTCTGCTCTACCACAAGCACCTGGCGATGTTCGGCCCTCGAGAGATGCTGCTCAGCTCCGAGGAGCCGGTGGTGCGACAGTTCCTCAACGCCCAGCGGGTCGGTCCGATCGGCATGTCCGAAGAGAAGGACGCCGACGAACTCGAAGCCGAGAAGGGCTTCGAGATGCCGCCGTTGCCGCCGATCCCGCACCAGATCGAGCCCTCCAACGGCATCGCTCGACGCGGTCAGCGCGAGCCCGGCGCGTGGTGCCGTGAAAACGGCGTCACTCCGCCCCCAGGTTCCTTCGAGCCGGCCATGGCCGCGACTGGCGGCTGAGGGGACACATGGCATCTACGACTGCGACGCGAGTACTCGCTCCGGTCGGGACCGCGGGGAAGCTGTTCGCCTTTGGTCTCGATGTGGCACGCGGGTTGTTCCGACGTCCCTTCCAGACCCGCGAGTTCATCCAACAGGCGTGGTTCATCGCTTCGGTGACGATCATCCCGACCGCTCTGGTCGCCATCCCCTTCGGCGCCGTCATCGCGCTGCAGGTCGGCGGCCTGATCAAGCAGTTCGGCGCCCAATCGTTCACTGGTTCTGCCTCGGTCCTTGCGGTTGTCCGCGAGGCCGGCCCGATCGCCACGGCGCTGCTGATCGCCGGTGCCGGTGGTTCGGCGATCGCGGCCGACCTGGGTGCGCGCAAGATCCGCGAAGAACTCGACGCCATGATGGTGCTGGGCATCGACCCGATCCAGCGCCTGGTGGTGCCCCGCGTGCTCGCCTGCATGCTGGTCGCGTTCTTCCTCAACGGCCTGGTCAGCGTCGTCGGCGTCTCCGGTGGCTACGTCTTCAACGTGATCCTGCAAGACGGCACACCAGGGGCCTATTTAGCGAGCTTCACCGCACTGGCTCAGTTACCCGACTTATGGCAGGGCATGCTCAAAGCCCTGATCTTCGGGCTGATCGCGGCGATCGTGGCGTCCTACAAGGGCATGAACGCCGCCGGCGGTCCGAAGGGTGTCGGCGACGCGGTCAACGAGTCGGTGGTGATCTCGTTCCTCCTGCTGTTCGTCGTCAACTTCACGATGAGTGCCATCTACTTCCAACTCGTCCCACCAAAGACGGGTTAGCGCCATGACAAACATGAAGTCCGTCTACGAGAAGCCGCTGGCCGAGGTCGACAAGCTCGGCGGTCAGCTGAGCTTCTACATCCGTGCGCTCGCGTGGACCCCGCGGACCCTGAAGCGCTACAAGAAGGAGATCGCCCGAATCCTGGCCGAGGTGACCCTCGGCTCGGGATCGCTGGCGGTCATCGGCGGCACCGTCGGCGTCATCATCGCCATGTGCTTCTTCACCGGCACCGAGGTCGGCCTGCAGGGTTACGCCGCACTCAACCAGTTGGGCACCGCCAACTTCGCCGGATTCGTCTCCGCCTACTTCAACACCCGAGAGATCGCGCCCTTGGTGGCCGGCATCGCGTTGGCCGCGACCGTGGGCTGCGGCTTCACCGCCCAGCTCGGCGCCATGCGCATCTCCGAGGAGGTCGACGCCCTCGAGGTGATGGCGATCCCCTCGCTGCCGTTCCTGGTGACCACCCGCATCATCGGTGGGCTCATCGCGGTGGTTCCGCTCTATGTGGTGGGTCTGCTCTCGTCCTACTTCGCCTCACGCCTGGTGGTCACCCAGTTCTTCGGGCAGAGCGCCGGTGTCTATGACGACGCATTCAACAAGTTCCTGCCGCCCGGCGATGTCATGTGGTCCTTCGGCAAGGTCCTCGTCTTCGCCGTCGTGGTGATCCTGATCCACTGCTACCACGGCTACAACGCCTCTGGCGGACCCGCCGGAGTGGGCGTGGCCGTGGGCCGGGCCGTGCGAACCAGCATCGTGGCGATCAACGTCATCGACCTGCTGCTCTCGATGGCGATCTGGGGCGCCACGACGACGGTGAGGTTGGCAGGATGACCTTTCTGACTCGCCAGTACAAAGCTCTGGGTGTCGTCTTCTTGGCACTGGTCTTCCTCGCCGGCTACCTCACCTACGCCACCTTCACCAAGAAGTTCACCGAGTACGACGAGGTCACGTTGCTGACCTCCAAGATCGGCCTCCAACTCCCCGCCCGCGCCGACGTCAAGATCCGTGGCGTCATCGTCGGTGAGGTGCTCGACATGAAGGCCACCGAGGACGGCGCCGAACTCACCTTGGGTCTGTTCCCCGAGGAGACCAACACGATCCCGGCCGGTGTGAGTGGATCCATCGTCCCCAAGACGCTGTTCGGTGAGAAGTACGTCGCACTGGTGCCGCCCGCCACCCCTGGCGAGTCCATCGAGGTCGGCGCGGTCATCAAGCCGACCGTGGTGGCGACCGAGGTCGAGCAGGTGCTCTCGGACCTCTACCCGCTGCTGACCGCGGTGCAGCCCGGCGACCTCAACATGACGCTGAACGCGATCGCCACCGCCCTGGAGGGTCGCGGCGACCAGATCGGCGACAACCTTGAGACGGTCGACAGCTATCTCAAGCGCCTCAACCCGCAGATCCCCGCGCTGATCGAGGACCTTCGGCTGACCGCGTCGGTCTCCGACACCTACGCCGCCGCGCTGCCAGAGATCGGCACGATCCTGCAGAACACCGTGACCACGACCGGCACGCTCGAGGACCGCGAGGCGCAACTCAACGCGCTGTTCCTCAACGTGTCCAACTTCTCCGACAGCGCACGGACCTTCCTGGCCGACAACGAGTCCAACCTGATCCGCCTCGGCGAGGTCAGCAGGGCCCAGTTGCGCGTGTTCGCCCGCTACTCCACCGAGTTCCCCTGCCTCCTCAAGGGCATCGTCAAGGCCGGCGCGCTCCAGGCCGAGGCGTTCCGCGGGTTCACCTTGCACATCGTGCTCGAGACGCTGCCCAACCAGCCCCGCGGCTACAACGTCAACGACAAGCCGCGACTGGGCGAGGATCGCGGCCCCACCTGCATCAACCTGCCCAACCCGCCCGGATCTCAAGAGAACCCGGTGCGTCGCCAGCCCAACTTCGACGACGGTGTCGACGAGCCGACCGGCAAGGGCATCTCGCGGGTGGGCACCGGCTACGCGCAGTCCCCAGGCGACAGCGGACAGTTCAACACCAGTCTGTTCGGAACCCCCGGGTACGCCGGCAGCACCGCCGAGGCAGACCTGCTTCGCGACCTCCTGGCTCCGGGCCTCGGCATCAGCGCCGACGAGGTGCCCGACCTGGGTCTGCTCCTGGTCGGTCCGATGGCCCGCGGCGCTGTCGTCTCCCTCGGTGAGCCGATCACTGCGGCCGCAGGGGGCACCTCATGAAGATGCTCGACAAGAAGACGGGCTTCGACCTCGTCAAGTTGATCGTGTTCATCGTGGTCACCACCCTCGCGACCGGCGTGCTGGTCGCCACGATCGGCAACTTGTCCTTCAGCGGCAAGAAGACCTTCAAGGCCGAGTTCTCCGACGCCACCGGCGTGGTCAAGGGCGACGATGTCCGGATCGCGGGCGTCAAGGTCGGCAGCGTCCAAGACATCGAGATCAGCAACCGCACGCGCGCGATGGTCACCTTCAGCGTCGAGTCCTCGACCCCGGTGACCGAGGCGACCAACGCGGTGATCCGCTACCGCAACCTGGTCGGTCAGCGATACATCAACCTGGTTCAGGGCGAGGGATCGACCAACGACCTCGGCGAGGGCGACACCATCCCGGTCTCCAAGACCTCGCCGGCGCTCGACCTCACGGTGCTGTTCAACGGTTTCAAGCCGCTGTTCCAGGCGCTGTCCCCGGCCGACATCAACCAACTCTCCTACGAGATCGTTCAGGTCTTCCAGGGAGAGGGCGGCACGCTCGAGAGCCTGCTGGCCAACACCGCTTCGGTGACCCAGACGCTGGCTGACCGCGACGAGGTGATCAGCAGCCTGATCGACAACCTCAACGTCGTCCTCGACAACCTCGGCGACCGCGATGACCAACTCAGCGAACTGATCCTCAACTACAAGACCTTCGTGGGCGGCCTCAAGGACGATCGCGCCGCCATCTTGGACTCCCTCGACCAGATCTCGGCGCTCTCGGCGCAGACCGCCAGCCTCGTCAAGGGCGTGAAGTCGCCGTTCGTGGAGGACATCAAGCAGTTGCGCCGCCTGACCAAGAACATCAACCGCAACAAGGCCGAGTTGGACCGTGCGCTCCAGGTGCTGCCGATCAAGCTGACCAAGGTGGGCCGGACCGCCATCTATGGCTCCTGGTTCAACTTCTACCTCTGCAACTTCCAGGGCCGCGTCACCGTGACCGACTCCCTGTCCGTCCCGGTGAACTACAACACCGGAACCGCTAGGTGTGATCTGGGATGAGCAAACCTTTCCGCGAACGCAACCCGGTGGTGATCGGGGCGATCAGCATCGCCGTGATCCTGCTGATGATCCTGGCTGCCTTCCGTGCCCAGGACCTCCCGTTGATCGGCGGCGGCGACCGATACACCGCGGCGTTCAGCGAGGCCGGTGGCCTCAAGGCCAACGACGAGGTGCGCATCGCCGGGGTCCGGGTCGGCAAGGTCGAGAAGGTCGAACTCGAAGGCGATCACGTCAACGTCGTCTTCCGCGTCAAGACCGACTCATCCTTCGGCACCGAGACCGGCGCCGCGATCAAGGTCAAGACCCTGCTCGGCGCCATGTTCCTCGCGTTGGAGCCCGCTGGCACCGGCCAACTCTCCACCGACGACCAGATCCCGGTCGAACGCACCAGTTCGCCCTTCGACGTCGTCGAGGCGTTCTCGGGTCTGGCCGAGACGGCCCAAGAGATCGACACCGATCAGTTGGCGGCCGGCTTGACCACGCTGGCGGACCTGACCCGCAACACGCCTGAGGAGTTCCGCGGCGCTCTGGCCGGAGTCTCCGCGCTCTCGGCCAACATCGCCGCCAAGAACGACCGGATCAACGAGTTGCTGACCAACCTGCAGCGCGTGACCACCGTCCTGGGCGAGCGCGACGACGACATCATCAAGTTGATGGAGGACTCCGACGTCCTCTTCCGTGCGCTGGTGGATCGCCGCGACTCCGTGCACCGACTGCTCGTCTCGACCACCACCCTCAGCAACCAACTCACCGCGTTGGTGCGTGAGTCGCGTGCCGATCTCAAGCCGGCCCTGAGCCAGCTCGAGTCGGTCATCGCGGTGCTGAACAAGAACGAGGACAACATCGACAACAGCCTGCGGCTGATGGCGCCGTTCTATCGGGTCTTCACCAACACCCTCGGCAACGGCCCGTGGTTCGACACCTACATCCAGAACATGCCGCCGGTCCCCGGCCTCACCAGCGGGGGAGGCATCTCATGAGCGGCCTGCGCAAGTTCTTGGTCCCGGCGGTGTTGATCGCACTGGTGCTCGCTGCCGGTGTGTGGATGTTCAGTGGCGGTGACGACCGCAAGACCCTGGTCGCCTCGTTCCCGCGCACCATCTCGCTCTACCAAGGCAGCGATGTGCGCGTCTTGGGTGTCGCGATCGGCCAGGTCGACAAGATCACTCCTGACGGCACCGACGTCGTTGTCGAGATGAGCTACGACCGCGAAATCGACCTGCCTCAAGACGCCGAGGCGGTGATCATCGCCCCCTCGATCGTCGGCGACCGCTACGTGCAGATCACCCCCGTCTACACCGGTGGGGCCAAACTGGCCGACGGCGCCATCCTCGATCAGTCCAGGACCTCGGTGCCCCTCGAACTGGACCAGGTCTACTCCAGCCTCAACGACCTCACCGTGGCGATCGGGCCCGACGGCGCCAACAAGAACGGTGCCCTGACCGATCTCCTGGAGGTCACCGCCGAGAACTTCCTGGGCCAGGGCGCGCAGTTCCACCAGACCATCGCGGACTTCAGCGAACTCTCCGCGACCCTCGACGACAACAAGGAAGAGCTCTTCGGCTCTGCCGCGGAGTTGGAGAAGTTCATCGGCACGTTGGCCCAGAACGACCAGACCGTGCGTGACTTCAACCAGTCCCTCTCGGCGGTCTCAACCATGCTCAGCGGCGAGAAGGAAGAGCTCACGGCCTCGCTGCGCAACCTCTCGGTGGCCCTCGGCGAGGTCACTACCTTCGTCAAGGACAACAAGGCGCTGCTCTCGCGCAACATCAAGGGCATCAACCGCGTTGCCAAGGTGTTGGTCAAGCAGCGTGCGGCGCTCGAGGAGACCCTGATCAACGCCCCGTTGGCGCTGAACAACCTCGCGCTGACCTACAACCCGCAGGCCGGCACGCTCGACACCAACGCCAACCTCGGCAACATCGAGCACGAGATCGCCTCGAACCCGGCGCTGCTCCTGTGCTCCTTCGTGGAACCGAACGACCCGACCGGCTCCGCCTGCGACGCGATCCAACAGGTCCTTCCGCGTGCGGGTGTCTTCACCCAGGGCACGGGGAGTTCCAGCAACGAGAGGTTCGACCAGTCCCTGGGCGGCCTCGTGGAGGTGGGTCGATGAACCGCCGACTCACGCGCGTGGTCCGTGCGGCCGCAGCGGTGGCCGCGGGCAGTGTGCTGCTGGCCGGGTGCGACTTCGACGTCTATGCACTGCCCCTGCCCGGTGGCACCGACACCGGCGACAACCCCATCGTGGTGAAGGCACAGTTCGTCGACGTGCTCGACCTGGTTCCGCAGTCGTCGGTGAAGGTGGCCGACGTCAGCGTCGGCAAGGTCACCAAGGTCGAACTCGACGGCTACACCGCCGAGGTCACCCTCGAGATCCGCAACGACGTGGACCTGCCTGACAACGCTGTGGCCAACATCCGCCAGACCAGCCTGCTCGGCGAGAAGTTCGTGTCGTTGAGCCCGCCCGAGACCGGGGCGAGCAGCAATCCGCTCGAGACCGGCGACGTCATCGCCTTGAAGGACACCGGCCGCAACATCGAGGTCGAGGAAGTCCTCGGCGCGATGAGCCTGATCCTCAACGGTGGCGGCGTCGCGCAGTTGAAGCTGATCACCCAAGAGCTCAACAAGGCGTTGACCGGCCGCGAGGACGCGGCCCGTTCGGTGCTGACCCAGATCGAGATCTTCACCGGTGCCCTCGACGACAACAAACGCGACATCGTGCGGGCGATCGAGGCTCTCAACCGACTCGCGGTCGCCACGCGTGGCCAGCAGGACAACATCAACTCCGCGCTCGACGAGCTCCCCAGCGCCTTGGCCAGCATCGATGGTCAGCGTGCCGACCTCGTCAAGATGCTGGAGGCACTCAGCGAACTCGGCGACGTCGGGGTCCGCGTGATCAAGGCCAGCAAGGTCGCCACCATCGACTCCCTGCGCCAGTTGCAGCCGGTGTTGACCGAGCTGTCCAACTCTGGTGACGCCTTCGTCAAGGCGTTCCATGTCTTCTTGACCTACCCGTTCGTCGACGAGGTTGTCGGCCGTGACCCGCAGGTGGCGCGCAACCTGCACATGGGTGACTTCACCAACTTGTCGGTGACTCTCGACATCGACCTCAGGAACGGGCTGCCGGCCCCGCCGGGAATCCCGATCATCCCCTGCACCGAACTCGACCAGATCCCCGACGCGGGGCCGCTGCCGCCGCTGGGCGAGTTGTGTGACGACGCGATCGCAGCCATCAACGAGTGCCTGGCCTCACCGAGCCTCGAGAACTGCGCGGGTCTTCCCGAGTTCCTCGTCGACAACGTGTGCGACCAGTTGCCGATCCCGGGGCTCTGCTCGGCCGCCAACAGCAACAGCAACGGCAGCGGCGGAGGCGGTGTCGCGCTGCCGACTGCTTTGCCCTCCATCAAGCTTCCCGATCTCGGTTTGTCGACCGGTGGCCTGTTGCGCAGCGCCCCCGGCTACAGCACCGAGGTCGATCCGACCCGCGGGCCGACGTTGGGTCAGCTGACCCAGGCCTACAAC
>JBFIDC010000152.1:0-8003 GCA_041581495.1 Nocardioides sp.
CTTGGCGGCCCGGATCACGCGGGTGTCCTTGGCGGCGATCTCGCCGGCGACCTTGAGGGCCGCATCGTCGAGTTGGTCGCGGGGGACCACTTCGAGGACCGAGCCGAACTGGACGAGGTCGGCGGCCTTGATGGTGCGCGCGGTGAAGTAGAGGGTGCGCATCATGTGCTGGGGAACCAGGCGAGCCATGTGGGTCGCCGCTCCGAGCGCGCCCTGGTTGACCTCGGGGACCCCGAAGAACGCGTCGTCGCTGGCCACGATGCAGTCGGCGTTGCCCACCAGGCCGACGCCACCACCGACGCAGAAGCCGTTGACGGCCGCGACGACGGGGACCGCGCATTCGTAGACCGCCTTGAAGGCGGCGTAGCAGCCCTTGTTGGCGCCCATCAGCGCATCGAAGCCGGTGGTGTTCTGCATTTCCTTGATGTCGACGCCGGCGTTGAAGCCCTTGCCTTCGGCGCGCAGCACCACGACGTGGGTGTTCATGTCTGCCCCGGCCTCATCGAGCGCGGCCGCGACGTCGAACCACCCCTGCACGGTGAGGGCGTTGACCGGTGGGTGGGCCATCGTGATCACGCGCACGTGGTCGGGCCTGAGTTCGGAGGTGATGGTCATGTGGCTCCGCGGGTTCTGTCGGGGGGCGTGAGTTTCACCGGGTACCCGGTGAAACTCCCTACCAAGCAAGTGCTTGGTAGGGTAGCAGCATGTCGCTCTCCATCGATCTCTCCGGCCGCGTTGTGCTGGTCACCGGCGGGACGCGCGGGATCGGCCTGGGCATCACGCACACGTTCCTCGCTGCCGGCGCCACGGTTGTCACCTGCGCCCGCTCGGAGGTGGCGCCGGTGCCAGGCACGACGCACCGCGTGTGCGACGTGCGCGACCCGGACGCGGTGGAGGCACTGGTGGCCGGTGTGGTGGCCGAGCACGGCAGCCTCGATGTCCTGGTGAACAACGCCGGAGGCGCGCCGTACTCCCTCGCCGCCGATGCCTCGGCTCGCTTCCACGACAAGATCGTCGGCCTCAACCTGCTCAGTCCGCTGCTGTGCGCCCAGGTGGCCAACGCGGTGATGCAGCGCCAAGAGCGCGGGGGAGTCATCGTCAACATCTCCTCGGTCTCGGCCCTTCGGCCCTCGCCCGGAACGGCGGCCTACGGCGCCGCGAAGGCGGGCCTCGACTCGCTCACCTCGACGTTGGCGATCGAGTGGGGGCCCAAGGTGCGCATCAACTCCATCGACGTGGGGTTGTGTCGCACCGAACAAACCGATGACCACTACGGCGGCGACGCGCAGGTCGCGGCGATCGAGCGCACAATCCCGCTGGGGCGGATGGCACGCCCCGACGAGATCGGTCAGGTGGCGGCGTTCCTCGCCAGCGACCTGGCCTCCTATGTCTCCGGTGCTCGCGTTGAGTGCCACGGCGGGGGAGAACCCCCCGTCTTTCTCTCGGTCCTGGAAGGAACCTCATGACTGGTCTGCTGGAGGGTCGCGTTGCGATCGTGACGGGTGCCGGACGCGGCATCGGTCGAGCACATGCGCTCGAACTCGCGCGCCACGGCGCCGCCGTGGTGGTCAACGACTACGGCGTCTCGCTGGCCGGGGAGGACACCGGTGAGACCCCGGCGGCGGAGGTCGTCCGCGAGATCGAGGCCGCCGGTGGCCGAGCGGTCACCAACGACGCCGACGTGGCCGACTTCGCCCAGGCCGAGGCGATGGTGCGCCAGGCGATCGACACCTTCGGTGGACTCGACATCCTGGTCAACAACGCAGGTTTCGTGCGCGACCGGATGCTGGTCAACACTGCCGAAGAAGAGTGGGACGCGGTGATCCGCGTGCACTTGAAGGGCCACTTCGCTCCGCTGCGTCACGCGGGTGCCTACTGGCGGGCCGAGGCGAAGGAAGGCCGCCAACGGGCCGCCCGAGTGATCAACACCAGTTCGGGTGCGGGGCTGCAGGGGTCGGTCGGCCAGGGCACCTACTCGGCAGCCAAGGCCGGCATCGCCGGGCTGACCCTGGTCGCGGCACAGGAGATGGGTCGCTACGGCGTCACCGTCAACGCGATCGCTCCGGTGGCCAAGACGCGGATGACCGAGGGCGCGTTCGACACCTCGGCCATGGCGCTGCCCGAAGACAATTCACCGATCGTGGCCTGGCTGGCATCCGAGGACGCCGGGGACATCACCGGACGAGTCATCGAGATCGACGGCAGCACCATCACGCTCGAAACCGGCTGGGCGCACGGGCCGGCTCGCGACGCGGGCCGTCGCTGGGAAGCGACCGAAGTGGGTGCTGCGGTGCGTGACATGGTTCACGAAGCGCCTGCTCCTGAGCCGGTTTACGGCGCGTAGCCTCTGCCGCGACACTAGGCTCTCGCCACGTGACTCGGCCTACGAACCCTCGACCGACACTCTTCGTTCTGGCAGGAGTCGTGGCCGCGAGCCTGGCTCTGGCCGGGTGTGAACAGGCGGCCGACGACACCGCCGAGCCCGGTTCTCTGCGTGCTGCGGTGATGGGAACGGACCCGATCCCGTTCGCGCCCGAGCGGGTCGCCGATCTCGGGTTCGATCCCGACGCTCTGCTCGCGCTCGCGACGCACGCCGAGGAGGAGAACTCGACGTGCTTCCTCGTCGCCCGGGAGGGCCAGATCGTCGGCGAATGGTACTGGCGCGAGACCGACCCCGACTCGACCCAAGAGGTCTTCTCGGCCGCCAAGTCCGTCACCGGCGCCCTGGTCGGGATCGCCGAGCATGACGGTGACCTGGCCCTGACCGACCGGGCCAGCCGCTATATCCCGCAGTGGCGGGGCACCGCCTCGGCCAAGGTGACCGTGCGCAACCTCATGAGCAACGACAGCGGCAGGTTCTGGAGCACCAAGAGCGACTACACGACGCTGCTCCACGCCAAGGATCGCACCGGCTATGCGGTCGGGCTCAAGCAGCAGGCAAAGCCCGGGAAGGTGTGGGCCTACAACAACGCCGCGATCCAGGCCCTGGATCGGGTCATCGTCACAGCGACCGGTGTGGAGACGGCCGAGTTCGCCGAGGACCGCCTGTTCGACCCGCTCGGCATGACGCGCTCACGGATGACGCCCGATGCGGCACAGGCCTCCACCAACGTCTACTTCGGCCTGCAGTCGACCTGCCGGGATCTGGCGCGGTTCGGCCAGTTCTTCGCCCAGGACGGCGACTGGGAGGGCGAGCAGCTCCTCGCGCCGGAGTTCGTGGCGGCATCCACAGCCGAGAGTTCGCAGAAGTTGAACGCCGCCTACGGGTTGCTCTGGTGGGTGAACCGGGCCGGCCCGCAGCGGAGTCCGGTCGATGCGGACAACCCGGGCCTGCCGCCCGGGGTCGACGGGGTCGGCCAACTCGCACCGGGCGCCCCCGAGGACCTTTATGCCGCACTCGGTTACGGGGGACAGGTAGTCCTGATCGACCCGAGCAGCCAGACGGTGGTCGTCAGGCTGGGCGCGCCCGGCGTCCGTGAATCCTTCGGCTACGGCTTCGCCGATGGAGCCGACGTCATCACGGACGCACTGGACACGCTTGGTTAGTTCGCCCTCAGATCCGTTCGAGGATGGTGCCGGTCGCCATCGCGCCACCGGCACACATCGAGAGCAATGCCGACGACTGGTCGCGGCGCTCGAGTTCGTGCAGAGCCGTGGCGATCAGGCGAACCCCCGTGGAGCCCACGGGGTGGCCCAGGGCGATCGCCCCGCCGTTGACGTTGACCCGGTCCATATCGACGTTGTGCATCTTGGCCCAGGACAACACCACGGCAGCGAACGCCTCGTTGACCTCGAAGAGGTCGAAGTCGGAGATCGAGCGGCCGGTGCGGTCGAGGAGTCGCTGAGTGGCGTCGACGGGGCCATCGAGGTGGTAGTACGGGTCCGACCCGACCAGGCAGTGGTCCGCGATCCGGGCGCGCGGGGTCAGGCCGAGGGCCCGCGCCTTGTCCTCGTCCATGATCAGCACGGCGGAGGCGCCGTCGGAGATCTGCGATGAGGTGCCAGCGGTGTGCAACCCGCCCGGAAGCACCGACTTCAGGCCGGCGAGGCCCTCGAGCGTGGTGTCGCGCAGACCCTGGTCGGCGTCAACGGTGCGGGTCTCGCCGGTCGGCTTGCCCTCCTCGTCGAGCACGGGCGCGGTCATCGCGGCGATCTCACGCTTGAAGCGACCCTCGTCGACGGCGACCCGCGCCTTCTGCTGTGAGGCCAACCCGAACGCGTCGAGGTCCTCGCGGGTGATGCCGCGGTTCGCGGCGATCCGGTCTGCCCCCTCGAACTGGTTGGGCATGTCGATGCTCCAGTCATCGGGACGCGGGTCGCCAAGACCGGGAGGTACGTTGCCGCCGAGCGGGATGCGCGACATCGACTCGACGCCACACGCGATGCCGACATCGATGGTTCCGGCAGCGATCATGTCGTTGATCATGTGGGCCGACTGCTGGCCCGACCCGCACTGCGCGTCCACGGCGGTGCCGCCGGTGTGCTGGGGGAGACCGGCGTGCAGCCAGGCGCGGCGGACCATGTCGTTCGACTGCTCGCCGGCCTGGGTCACGCAGCCGCCGATCACCTGCTCCACCAGGTCAGCGTCGATGCCGGCGCGTCGGATCACCTCCGCCTGCACGAAGCCGAGAAGCACGGCGGGGTGGACTCCTGCGAGCCAACCTTTGCGCTTGCCAAGGGGGGTACGGACGGCGTCGATGATCACTGGGTTACCCATGTGACTCAAACTAGAACACGTTCTTGTTCTCGACAAGGCCCGAAACTCTTCACATCCGTACCGAGAGTATGTAACCTCTGACACTAGAACGTGTTCCAGTTACCCCGAGGGAGTCCCGCGTGAGCACCACCCAGACCGGCGCCATTGGCCAGACCACCGAGTTGCCAGCCGGATTCGACCCCAGCGATCCAGATGTCATGCAGAAGGGTGTGCCGCACAACGAATTGCTCATGTTGCGCCGCACCGCGCCGGTCTCGTTCATCGAGCAGCCCGCTTCGGCGCTGGGGGGCTACCCCGACCACAAGGGCTACTGGGCGCTGAGCAAGCACGAGCATGTCGCTGCGGTCTCCAAGGACCAGGCGAACTTCTCCACCTTCCTCAACAACGTCATCATCCGGTTCCACCCGGAAATGACCCGCGACGAGCTCGAGGCGACCCGGGCGCTGCTGATCAACCACGATGCCCCCGACCACACCAAGCTGCGCCAGATCGTCTCCCGGGCGTTCACCCCCCGCGCGATCGCGGCTCTGCACGAGGATCTGGAGCGTCGTTCGGTCGAGATCGTGAAGGCTGCTGTCGAGCGCGGTCAGGGCAACTTCGTGGAGGACGTGGCCGCTGAACTCCCGCTGCAGGCGATCGCCGGTCTGTTGGGCGTGCCGCAAGAGGACCGCAACAAGCTCTTCGAGTGGACCAACCAGATGATGAGCTACGACGACCCCGACGTCGAGGGCGACGAGGCCGTGGCGTTCATGGAGATCCTCGCCTACTCGATGGCGTTGGCCGATGAGCGACGCAAGAACCCGCAGGACGACATCATCACCAAGCTCGTGAATGCTGAGATCGACGCCAGCGGTGAGCAGGGTCGTGGTCTGACCGACGACGAGTTCGGCTACTTCATGGTGCTGCTGGCCGTGGCGGGCAACGAGACCACCCGCAACGCGATCACTCACGGCATGCACGCCTTCTTCCAGAACCCCGATCAGTGGGAGCTCTACAAGGCGCAGCGTCCGGCGACCGCGGCAGACGAGATCATCCGTTGGGCCACACCCGTCACGGTGTTCCAGCGCACGGCGATCAACGACGTCGTCATCGGCGGGGTGCCGATCGCGGCTGGCGAGCGCGTGGGTCTCTACTACGCCAGCGCCAACTACGACGAGGATGTCTTCACCGACCCGTTCACGTTCGACATCACCCGCGACCCGAACCCGCACCAGGCCTTCGGCGGACACGGTGCTCACTACTGCATCGGTGCCAACCTGGCGCGGCTCGAGGTCAACCTGATCTTCCAGGCGCTCGCTGATCTTGCCCCCGACATCACCCAACTCGGAGAGCCGAACCGGTTGCGCCACGGCTGGATCAACGGCGTCAAGGACCTCCAGGTCCGTTACCGCTGATCGGCGCACGCTCGGTGCCCGGCTACCTGCCGGGCTCCCTGCCGGCTCAGGCTTCACACCGGCCACTCCCGGCCATCATCCGGAAGGAAACCCGACTGCCGTGACCACCGACATCCTCCCCGAGGGCTTCGACCCCACCAACCCGGACGTGCTGTGGAAGTCGGTGCCGCACGAGCAGTTCGCCGAGTTGCGGATGAAGGCTCCGGTCCACTGGATCGAGCAGCCGCAATCCTCGCGGGACGGGATGGCGCCGGAGGCGGGCACCGGCTACTGGGCGATCTCAAAGCACGCCGACGTCTCGGCGATCTCCAAGGACAACAAGAACTGGTCGGCGATGGAGAACGGCGCCATCATCCGGTTCCAGCCTGGCACCGAGCGTGATCAGATCGAGTTGCAGCGGGTGATCCTGCTCAACCAGGACCCGCCCGAGCACACCTCGATGCGCCACATCATCTCCCGCGGTTTCACGCCGCGGGCGATCGGCGGCCTTGAAGAGATCATGCATAGCCGGGCTCAGCGCATCGTCAAGGAAGCCGTCGAACGCGGCTCGGGGGACTTCGTCGAGGAGTGCGCCGCCGAACTGCCGCTCCAGGCCATCGCCGACCTGATCGGGGTTCCGCAGGAGGACCGCAAGAAGCTCTTCCACTGGTCGAACTCGATGCTGGCCAACGAGGACCCGGACTTCGACGGCGACCCGGCGGCCGCGGCGACCGAGTTGTTGCTCTACTCGATGGCCATGGCCGCCGAGCGCAAGGAGAACCCGCAGGACGACCTGGTCACCAAACTGATCAACGCCGACAAGGACGGCCGCGGTCTGACCGACGATGAGTTCGGCTACTTCGTCATGATGCTGAGCGTGGCCGGCAACGAGACCACGCGCAACGCGATCTCACACGGCATGTACGCGTTCCTGAAGAACCCGGACCAGTGGAAGCTGTGGGTCGAGCAGCGCCCCGAGACGATGGTCGACGAGGTCATCCGGTGGGCCACTCCGGTCAACGTCTTCCAGCGCACGGCACTCAACGACACCGAGATCAATGGCGTGGCGATCAAGAAGGGTCAGCGAGCGGGACTCTTCTATGGCAGCGCGAACTACGACGAGGACGTCTTCGACAAGCCCCACGAGTTCAACATCCTGCGCGACCCGAACCCCCACCTCGCCTTCGGCGGTCACGGTGCGCACTACTGCATCGGTGCCAACCTGGCCCGCCAGGAAGTGCGGCTGATCTTCACCGCCCTGGCCGAGCACGCCCCCAACATCTCCATGCTCGAGGAGCCCCGCAGGCTGCGGCACGGCTGGATCAACGGCATCAAGGACCTGCAGGTCTCGTACGCCGGGTGAGGGTCGCCGGAGGAGATTCACCGGGTACCCGGTGAAACTCCTGCATACCCGCTGAAGTTTCAGCGGGGGAGCGTGACTTTCACCGGGTACCCGGTGAAACTCACCGAGCGGTCAGAACAATCGGCCCATCAGCCGTGATCGCCACGGTGTGCTCCATGTGCGCACCGCGCGACCCGTCTTGGGAGCGCAGGGTCCAGCCGTCGGGGTCGGTGTAGATCTCGTCGGTGGTGTGCAAGAACCACGGCTCGATCGCGATCACCAGGCCGGGCTTGAGCTTGAGGCCCCGGCCGGCGCGGCCGTCGTTGGGCACGTGCGGGTCACCGTGCATGGTGCGGCCGACGCCGTGGCCTCCGAACTGGAGGTTGACGCCGAGGCCGGCGTGATGCGCCACCTCGCCGATCGACCACGAGATGTCACCGAGGCGGTTGCCGGGGACGGCCGCGGCGATGCCGGCTTCCAGCGCCTTCGTGGCGACCTCGATCAGCTTGAGGTCCTCCTCGCGGGGGGTCCCCACCACCAGGCTGACCGCCGAGTCGGCGACCCAGCCGTC
>JBFIDC010000153.1:0-7946 GCA_041581495.1 Nocardioides sp.
GATCCAGCGCCCCTGCGCGCGGAACCCCCAGGTGGGCCAGACCGATCCGCCCGTGGTCCTGCACGGTGGTCAACGGGCCGGCGGTGAGCACGGTGAGCCAATTGGCCGGGGCGCTCACGTCGCCACCAACCTGACCCGCGTTCCCGGTGCGAGCACCGCCGGGGGATCGGTGCGGTCGTCCCACAGCGTGAGAGCGGTGCGCCCGATGATGCGCCAGCCTCCCGGGGACGCGGTCGGGTAGATCCCACACCATGCGTCGGCCAGGGCCACCGACCCTGCCGGGATGCGGGGGCGCGGGGTATCGAGTCGGGGGACGGCCAGGTGCTCTGGAAGACCGCTGAGGTAGGCGAACCCCGGAGCGAAGCCACAGAAGGCCGAGACCAGTTCGACCCGGCTCATCACTTCGACCACCCCCGGGATCGAGACGTCCCAGCGCCGCGCCACGTCGGCCAGGTCCGTCCCGTCATAGGTCACCGGGACCTCCACCAGCGGCCCCGCCTGCGTGTCGTTGCCCGCGGCGAGCGAGGCTCCCCAGGTGCGGAGGGCGGACACCGCCGCGGCCGGGTCGGTGACGCCGTCGAGGATCACGCTGCGCGCACCGGGGATGACTTCCTCGGCTCGGACCACATCGGCCCGTCGCAGCCAGTCCGCGAGGGCGATCGCCTCCGACACCCCGTCGACCTCGATGCGGAGGCCTCGGGAGCCGAGGTGTGTCACCCGGGTTGCGCTCACGTGAACAGTCTGCGGCAAGCGCCACAGCGCTTGACCCCAGCCTGAGGAGTCGGGCACCGTTGAGGCAGAAATGGGTGAGGGCCTCTTGATGGTATGAGCATCAAGAGGCCCTCGGCTTTGAAGCGGAAACGGTGACGCCCACCTCGATCCAACCGGCTCGCCGACCCCGCCGCCCCCGTCACCGGGCCGACGCCGCGACCGTGGTCGCGGTGCGGATCCTTGCTCCTGCCAGATCCCCGACTCCCCTGCCGGCTAGGCCGTAGGTGAATCGGTATGGAGAGTTCTATGCCCTCATCGCCAACCCGCGCAAGGGGTAACCGCGAGAATTTCCGACATTCCTCCAGTCCCACAGGCGCGTCCACAGATCCGTGCCGAATCCTCCACAGATTCGCGCCCCTATCCACAGTCTGGGGTTTTGGCTGTGGACAAGAGTTGCCCAGATTTTCAGAACCGCCGCAACGAGAAGCCGGCGTCCTCGAGAGCCGCCCGGACGGCGCGAGCGTGAGCGACCGCGCGTCGGCTGTCTCCGTGGACGCACACCGAGGCGACCCGCTGAGCCAAGGCGACTGCAGCCGCCGAGACCTCTGACTCCCCCTCGATCAGCGCGTCCGGGTGGGTGCGTGGAAGCAGTCGCCCGTCTGCCGCGTAGCCCCGATCGGGGAATCCCTCCGCCACGACCCGACGGCCCGCGGCCGCCGCGAGGCGGGCCAACGCCCCATCCATGGTGAGCACCGGCAACGATCCCGAGGCGTCCAGGAGCGCCTGGGCTTGCGCGGGATCGTCCAACACCCGGTGGTAGAGCGCTCCGTGCGGCTTCACATAGCTCACCCGCAGCCCTGACCGAGCCGCGATCGTCTCGAGGGTCTCGACCTGGTCGGCGACGTGCTCGCGCAGCAACTCCGGGTCGAGGTCCACCGGGACACGACCGAAGTTCGCCCGGTCGTCATAGGAGACCTGGGCACCGACCGCGACGCCGAGTCGTGCGGCTCCTTCGCAGACCGCCGCCATGATCGTGGCGTTGCCGGCGTGGTAGCCACAGGCGACGTTGGCACTGGTGACCACCTCGAGCAGCGCGGTGTCATCGCTGACCTCTTCGCCCAGATCGGCGTTCAGATCGATGTACCGCACACCACGAATCTAGGCCCTGGATAGGTTCACCGACATGCAGCCACCTCATGCCGAGCCTCGTCCGGTCACCACCGAGCACCATGGCCGGACCCGTGTCGACGACTTCGACTGGCTGCGCGCCAAGGATTCGGCCGAGGTCCTGGCCCACCTCGAGTCCGAGAACGCCTACACCGAGCACCGCACGGCCCACCTGGCCGACCTGCGCACGGCGATCTTCGAGGAGATCAAGGCGCGGACCCTCGAGACCGACCTCTCCGTGCCCACGCGCAATCGCGGTCACTGGTACTACGGGCGCACCTTCGAGGGGCGCGAGTACGGCGCCACGTGCCGAGTCCCGGTCGCCGACCCCGACGATTGGGCGCCGCCACGCCCCGATGAGGATGCGCGCCCGGACCAACCCGCCCTGCCGGGCGAGGAGGTGCTGCTCGATCTCGACGCCCTCGCCGAGGGGCACGAGTTCTTCTCCCTGGGCGGCTCGAGCATCAGTCCCGACTCCACAATGCTGGCCTACTCGGTCGACGTGGTCGGCGATGAACGGTTCACCATCCGGATCAAGGACCTGGCCACCGGGGCACTCCACGACGAGATCGTGGGGGTCATCGGCGGGGCGACCTGGGACCGGTCCGGTGAGCACATCTACTACGTGACCGTCGATGATTCGTGGCGCTCCGACAAGGTCTGGCGCCACCGCCTCGGCACCGCCCAGGACGCCGACGAACTGGTCCATCACGAGACCGACGAGCGCTTCTTCGTCGGGGTGGGGCGCTCCCGCAGTGACAGGTTCCTGATGATCGCGGCCGGGTCGAAGACCACCTCGGAGTACCGCTTCCTCGACGCGGATGACCCCGACGCCGGTTTCCAGGTCTTCGCGGCCCGTTGCGAGGGCCTGGAGTACTCCCTCGACCACGCCGTGCTGGCCGGCGAGGATCGGTTCCTGGTCACCCACAACTTCACCGGCCCCGACTTCGAACTGAGCACCGCACCCATTGCGGCGACCGAACCGGAGGCGTGGACGGCCCTGGTCCCCCACAACCCTTCGGTCCGCCTCGAGCACGTCGATGCGTTCGCGGGGTACCTGGTGGTCAGCCAGCGCAGCGCGGGACTGACCCAACTGCGCATCCTCCAACTCGGCGAGGATCCGACCCGGCCGATCGCCGATGACTACCTGGTCGAGTTCGACCACGAGATCTACACCGTCGGCTCCGGCGGCAACCCGGGCTTCGACCAACCGTGCCTGCGGCTGGGCTACACGACACTGGCGGTGCCGTCCTCGGTCTACAACTACGACGTGCGTACCCGCGAGTTGACGCTGCTGAAGCAGGCACCGGTGCTGGGCGGCTATGACCCCCAGGACTACGAAGAGCGGCGCCTGTGGGCCACCGCGGACGACGGCGAGCAGATCCCCATTTCGATCGTGGCCCGTCGTGACGCGGCGCATCCAATGCCCGTACTGCTCTATGGCTACGGCGCCTACGAGGCGTCCATGGACCCGTACTTCTCGGTGGCTCGTCTCTCGCTGCTCGACCGCGGCGCGGGGTTCGCGATCGCGCACGTGCGCGGCGGAGGCGAGATGGGTCGGCGGTGGTACGACAACGGCAAGATGATGACGAAGCAGAACTCGTTCGGCGACTTCATCGCCTGCGCCCGGCACCTCGTGGAGACCGGGTGGACCACCCCGCAATCCATGGTGGCCGAGGGCGCCAGCGCCGGCGGCCTCCTCGTGGGCGCCGTGGCCAACCAAGCCCCCGAGTTGTTCGCCGGAATCGTGGCCGGGGTCCCGTTCGTCGACAACCTCACCAGCATGCTCGATTCCACGTTGCCGCTGACCGTGACCGAGTACGACGAGTGGGGCAACCCCGAGGCCGACCCCGAGGTCTACGACTACATCGCCGGGTACGCGCCCTACGACAACGTGGCGGCGGTGCGCTATCCGCCGATCCTGGCTGAGACCTCCCTGCACGACACACGGGTCCTCTACGTCGAACCCGCCAAGTGGGTCGCACGCCTGCGACAACGCGCCCTGAACGGCGAGGACGTGCTGCTGCGCACCGAGATGTCGGGTGGTCACGGCGGGGTCTCGGGGCGCTACAAGGCGTGGAAGGACCGAGCCATCACGCTGGCCTGGACCCTCGATCGGATGGGTCTGGCCTGACCGCTCGGAGTTGACACGTGTCAATTCTGCTCGGGACCCATCCGTTGCTCGACCGGCGACGAACCCTTGTCAGCCCGTCGGAACGCGGTGTGAGCCGGTCTCCCCTGAGAAGTCCCTGAGATTCGGCCCAAACGGCAACTCCTAGGGCCGCTCAAGCGTCAGTTCAGTCATAGGCACCAGGTGTGAAGAGGGAATCTTCGGGTCACCGGGAGCGTTGTGACAGGTGTGACGCCCAGCGTCATACGCAGGCAAGGAGGGGACCCCATGGCTACTGCTACCAAGACGACCAACTCAGGTCGCACCGTTGGCGGCACGCGCGAGATCGAAGGCCGCGACAGTGTCGGCCTCTACCTCGACGAGATCGCTCGCAACCCGCTTCTGGACGCGGCGACAGAGGTGGAGTTGTCGAAGACCATTGAGGCCGGCCTGATGGCCGAGCACCTGCTGCGCGAAGGTCGGGTGGGCCGCAAGAAGGGCGGAGCCCCCGGCCGAGCCACCGAGGAGGAACTCGAGTGGCTGGCTGAAGAGGGCCGCAAGGCCGTCCAGCAGTTCATCAACTCCAACCTGCGTCTGGTCGTCTCCATCGCGCGCAAGTACGGACGCGCCCAGATGCCCATGCTGGACCTGATCCAAGAGGGCAACACCGGCCTGATCCGGGCCGTGGAGAAGTTCGACTACGCCAAGGGCTACAAGTTCTCCACCTACGCCACCTGGTGGGTCCGCCAGGCGATCACCCGCGGCATCGCCCAGCAGGCCCGCGTGGTCCGGCTGCCCGTGCACGTGGTCGAGGAACTCAACCAGGTCGGCGGAGCGCGACGCACCCTGGAGCGCCAACTCGGTCGCTCCCCCGACCCCGCCGAGATCGCCGAAGAGTTGGGGATGGATATCGACCGAGTGCTCGACCTGATGGCCTGGGGTCGCGAGCACATCAGTCTCGACTCCCCCATCGACGAGGACGGCGACACGTCCCTGGGCGACCTGATGGCCCAGGAGACGCAACCGGGGCCCGACCTCACGATGCTCGACGTCGAGGCTCGAGAGCGTCTCAACGCACTGGTGGCCCACCTCGACGACCGCGCCGCGGACATCATCCGCAGTCGCTACGGCTTGGTCGACGGTCGCCAGCACAAGCTCGCCGACATCGGACTCAAGCACGGCATCTCCGCCGAGCGGGTGCGCCAACTCGAGCGTGAGGCGCTGCAGAAGTTGCGGCGCATCGCTGACCCCGACCTGGCTGCCTGACCACCAGACTCGACCCACGAGACACGACACCCCGGCCCTACGCGGCCGGGGTGTCGTGCGTTAGCCGACCTGAGGTCCCGAGATCGAGAACTCGCCCGTCGCGACCACACCCTCGAGTTTGTTGCCATCGACCACCGAGACTCGGCGCACCACCTCGGCGAGGTTGTCGACGGTGTTGGCGTCGGGGCAGCTGCTGGTGCTGACCACGCTCTCGGCACCGGTGAAGTCGATGGTTGTCGCACTCGCATCCAGTTCTCCGGTGCCCTCGAACTCCTTGGTCCACTCGAAGGAGCAGGTGCCGGTGTCAGGGATGGTGCGATAGGCCAGCAACGCCGTCATCGTGAACACACCGTCAGCGTCTCGAGTCACGCTGACGGTGTTGGTGATCATCTCCAGGGTGATGGTGTCGTCGGTGTAGTTCAACTCTCCCGACCACTCGCCCGCCACCGATGCCTGCGAGTTCTGCTCGGTCCCCAGCAGCACATCGATGAAACTGGGCTGGCCGGCCAGCAGCGGCGGGTCCCCGCCCAGGGTGCACGTGCCCTCGGAGCAGGCCGGTCGGTCGCCCAGGATCAGCGCCGTGACGATCTGCTCGGGTGAGTAGCCGCTGCCGAGGAGCACCAGGGTCAGGGCGAGGTGTGCGCCTAGCGGGGCCGCCTCGGGGCTCGCCACCGGTGGCGGCGGCAACCCGACCGGGTCCGCCCCGAGCCCGCTGAGCATCGTGGACGGCTCGGTCTCGAGGAAGATGCGCGCGGCCGACGCCACCTGCTCTCGGTCTGCCCCGGGCCCCTGGCGCACCGCCCGCGCCGGGACGGCCGTCGCACGCTGCGCCCGCGCCGCCGCGGCGTAGACGCCCTGGGGGGCACCGAGCGGCTCAGCGCCGGTGATCTCACCCGACTCGACCTCGAGGGTGTCCTCGGCCGCCGCATCGGCGATCTGCTCGAGCGTGTACCCCCGATCAGCGGCCAGGAGGGTCCCCACGATCGCGGACTGCTCGTCACCGCTGGCCGCTGTGAGCAGATCAGCGACGACCCCCGAGGCTTCGGGATCGGTCGGTTCGCCCGAGTCAACCCCTCCACCCGACGAGCACGCCGACAGTGCGAGCACGGTGGCGAGAACGGGGGCGAGAACGAGCGACAGCACGGCTCGGGCCGAATTCATGCGGCCTCACATTACCGAGAATCCTCGGGACGTCATCACGATCGAGGGTCCAGACCCTCGTTCGTGATGACGTCCGGGCAATCCACAGAAGGTCGACCCACAGCGTGTCCACACACCGCCCGATTCGGGCGACCTCAGGTGTCGGCCGGCGCTCACCCTGAGGGCATGGCCGACAAGACCGACCCCATGGCTGTTGTTGAAGCCCTCGCGAGCGCCCAGGCGGGCATCATCTCGCGACGAGCGGCCTACGCGGCGGGCGTGACCCGCTGGCAGGTGCTCGCCCAGGTCAATGCGCGACGATGGCAATGCGTCGGCGACCAGTCCCTGTGCCTGCATACGGGACCGTTGAGCGATGAGGCGCATTGGTGGGCAGCGGTCTTCCAGGGCGGACCCCGCGCCAAACTCGACGGCGCAGCGTCGCTGATCGCCAGCGGGCTCGAGCGCTTCACGGTGGACAGGATCCGAGTCTCTGTGCCGCGCGGCGGCCAGGCGCGCAGGACGGCTTTGTACGACATCCGCCAGACCCGCCGTTGGGACCAAGACGACATCGCCGCATCTGGGGTTCCTCGAACCCGGCCGGCGAACGCGGCCGTTCGTGCGGCCCTGTGGGCTGCTTCTGACCGCCAGGCGACCTACGTGCTCACTGTGACGGTTCAACAGGGCTTGGCCTCACCCGAGGCGATCGGAGAGGCGGCACTTCGCGTCAAGAGAGACAAGCGGCGCCGACTGGTGCTGGGCGTCGTCGGGGACCTACTCGACGGAGGTCGCTCACTGGGTGAACTCGATGTGGGCCGCGAACTACGTCGACGCGGCCTGCCACGGCCCAACCAGCAGAGCCTGCGTCGTGATCGGCGAGGGCGCTACTACCTGGATCTGTATTGGCAGGACTACGGACTCGTGGTTGAGATCGATGGCATCCAGCACACGTGGGCCAACAACATTGTGGGCGACGCACTACGCCAGAACTCGCTGGCGATCAGCGGCGACACCGTCCTGAGGCTCCCTCTGCTCGGGATCCGCCTGTGCCCGGACGACTTCTTCGCCCAGATCGAGCAGGCGCTCCGCGCCAAGGGTTGGGCTCACGCCGCCTGAACCGGGGACGTCATCACGATCGAGGGTCCAGACCCTCGATCGTGATGACGTTGGCAGGGCTACGGTCGGGGCATGCGACTCCTCCCCCACCTCGCAGCAACCACACTGGCGCTCACCCTCCTGAGCGCACCTGCACAGGCGGCGAGCCCCGCACCTGGGCTTCAGGAACCGTCGACGGCCCAATCGACGGGGAACGTGGCGGCGCGCGCCATCCCCGCACTCAAGGTCCGCACCGTCGCGTCCGGCCTCGACCTGGTCTGGGACGTCAAGACCGTCGGCCAGGGTCGGCTGCTGTTCACCCAGCGCAACCGAGCCACGCTCTCCCGACTGGCCGGCGGCAAGGTACGCACCGTGAAGGGGTTCCCGAGCCATCGCATCTGGGTCTCCGGGGAGACCGGCCTTCTCGGCCTCGAGGTCGACCCCAACTTCGCCAAGAACA
>JBFIDC010000154.1:0-7918 GCA_041581495.1 Nocardioides sp.
GCCGATGGGCCCTGGCGAGTTGGCCAGGCGGCTCGAGGTCACCACGGCCGCCTCCACCGGGGTGGTCGATCGACTCGAACAGCGTGGCCATGTCACGCGGGTGGCCCACAGCGGCGATCGCCGCCGGACCGATGTGGTGATCACCGACTCCGGGCGCGCGGAGGTCCAGGCTCTGCTGCGGCCGATGTTCGCAGCCCTGCAAGACCTCGACGACTCTCTCGATGAGACCGAGCGGAGGGTGGTCGCCGGATATCTCCGCGGGGTCCTGTCGGCGTTCGAGAGCGTCTCCGGCCCCCTGCCGGCTGCCGAACCCGGTGCCGAACCCGCTGCCGAACCCGGTGCCGCACCAGCAGCGGCTGATCAGCGGCAGGCGTAGTAGGCAGCGCCGACGATGCCGGCGCGGTTGAGGAGGGTCGCGGGCACGATCTCGGTCTCGAGGTCGAGCAGCGGCAAGAACTCCGCGGCCTGTTTGCTCACACCCCCGCCGGCCACGATGAGGTCGGGTGAGAACAACCGCTCGATGGTTCGGTAGTAGCGACCGAGCCGCTCGGCCCACTGCGCCATCGTCAGACCCTCTCGTTCCCGGGCGCTGTTGGCCGCCCGGGATTCCGCGTCGTGGCCGTCGATCTCGAGGTGACCCAGTTCGGAGTTGGGGATCAGGACTCCGTCGTGGATCAGCGCCGAGCCGATTCCGGTGCCCAACGTCGTCACGATGACCAGCCCTTGACGCCCGCGTGCTGCGCCGTACCTGGCTTCGGCGAGACCTGCCGCGTCGGCGTCGTTGACGATGTGGACCTCGCGGCGCAGCGCCTCGGTGAACAGCGCGTCCGCGTCGGTGCCGACCCACGAGTCGTCGATGTTGGCGGCCGAACCGACCACGCCGTGGCGTACGACGCCGGGCACGGTGATCCCCACCGGTCCGGTCGCCTCCGGAAGCCGGGTCATCAGATCCACCAGCACTTCGAGCACGGCCCCCGGGGTCGCTGGTTGCGGGGTCGGGATGCGCTCGCGGGCACTGGCGAAGTCACCGGTGTCGAGGTCCACGGCCGCGGCCTTGATGCCGCTGCCCCCGAAGTCGACTCCGACGGGGACCTGCATTGCCGGGCTGCTCACCACGTCACGGTAACTTCCCCACGTGTTCGTCCCCTTTGATCCGACCGTCCGCGTGCACCTCGGTGTGGTCACGCTCGGGACGCCACCCCGCTTGGGTGGATGCCTCGAGGCGCTGGTCGCTCACGAGTCGCGCCACGACTTCGTGGTCAGCGTGTTGATCAATGCGGCGACCGCGCTCGAGGAGCCGTTGGCCTTCGACGCGCCACCCGGCGTGCGTGTGGAGACCTCGGCCTCGAACCTCGGCTGGGCCGGCGGCATCCAGCGGCTGCGGCCACTGGGCACCGGCGATTACTTCGTGTGGGTGCAAGACGACATGGTGCCGGCGCCCGGCTGGCTCGACGCACTGGTGGAAGCAGCAGACACCCACCCACGGGTCGGCGCCTTCGGCGCCCTCCGCGTGGACGAATCGGACAACGTGCTGCTCCACAACGCCGGTCGTACCTCTCCGCCCGACCAGGTCGCCCTGTGGAACCAGACCGACGAGACCGCTGACCTCCGACCCCGAGAGGTGAGCAGCTATGAGTGGATCACCGCCAAGGGGATGCTCTCGCGCCTCGAGGCCTTCGACGAGGTCGGTGGCCCGGACCCGTCGCTGTGGCCGCTGCACCACGTCGACAAGGACTTCAGCGTGCACCTGCGCTGCCACGGCTGGGAAGTCGCGCTGGTGCCGGGTGCCCGGTTGATCCACCAGCAGAGCCAGTCGGCCCCCTCGCTGTTCCGAGGCTTCCTCAAGACGTGGCGCGAGGAGCAGTTCGACGCCCGCTGGAGCGGACCGGTCACCGAACTGGCGGGGCGCCCGGCCGCCGACGTCGACCATGAGTGCGCCCGGTGGAAGGACCTGCGCGTCGACGCGGTGGAGGCCGCCGCGGGACGGGAGGCGTCACGGTTGGCGGTGCCGTTCGCGCGGTTCGCCGCGGGCCGGGCGGGCGAGGCCGCCGAACGCGAGCAGGTGCTGCGCGAAGCGATCGCCCGCCGTGACGAGGCGCTGGTCCTGGCCGCCAAGGTCCGCAAACGGCTGAAGCGGGCGAAGGCTCGTCTCGCCGAACTCGAGGCTCAGCAGGTCCGGGGGGAGGGACGACCGGCCGACCCCGATCCGGCCAACCGCACCCCAAGCACCCGGCTTCGTGCCCGGCTGCGCGCTCGATTCGGGCCGGGACGCCGGCGCTGAGAGCCGCCGGACACCCGCTGACATGATGGGGCGGGTGAGCAACCAAGGTCGAGGGACCCGCGACGTACAAACCGTGACTGCTACCGGCGAGTCGGTGGTGCCCAGCATCGACGGAGTCTGCACCCGCAGGCCGATCGAGCACCTCGATCACCGCGGGGGGTTGTTCGAGATCTTCAACGGTGAGACCGATGCCGACTTCTGGCAGGGACCAGTTGTCTACAGCTACCAAGCCTCGGTGCTGCCCGGACAGATCAAGGGATGGGCCCGCCACGAGATCAAGCACGACCGCTACTGCCTGGCCGCGGGGGAACTGTTGGTGCTCCTGCACGACGGCCGCCCGGACTCCACGACCCACGGGGTGACGCAACGGGTCAATCTGTCGCCTCGTTCGGTGCGTCAACTGCGGATTCCGGCGGGGGTCTGGCACATGTTGATCAACAACGGTGCCGAGGAGGCGCACGTGATCAACTTCCCCACCGAGCGCTACATCCACGAGCAGCCGGACCGCATCCTGCTGCCCTGGGACTCCGAGGAACTGCCGGTCCGCGTTCGCGACTACCTGCCCAAGTTCTAGGCGCCCTCGACTCTTTGGTGCGCCGCAGCCACGGGGGCGCGTCGCCATTCGGCAACTTTACATTTGCAGGGGTCTTGTCAAGACACTTGACATACTCTACGGTTCTGTAAACCGATCTTGCGGATGACTTTCCTCGGAGGCAGACCCATGGACACCATCGCGAACAGCACCGTCCCGGCGGGCTCGACCGACAAGTGGCGCGACCCCAAGCGCTACTTGTGGTTGATCGGACTGGTCGTGCCGACGCTGTTCTTCATGGCCTACGCCGGGTGGCTCGCCACCGGCTTCGGCGGCTTCTTCTGGATCGGTCCGGCGGTGATCTTGGTGGTCGTCCCCGCCATCGACCTGATCGTGGGACTCGATCGGTCCAACCCTCCAGACGACGTCATCGAGGCGTTGGAGAACGACAAGTACTACCGGTGGATCACCTACCTGTTCCTACCGATCCAGTACTTCGGGTTCGTCGTCGCGTTCTACATGATCGCCCGTGGCGACCCGCTGGGCATCGGTGGCGACCTCAACCTCGTGGAGAAGATCGGACTGGCCACCTCGATCGGAATGATCGGTGGCATCGGGATCAACACCGCCCACGAGCTCGGGCACAAGAAGGAGAGCCACGAGCGCTGGCTGGCCAAGATCGCCTTGGCGCCGGTCTTCTACGGCCACTTCTACATCGAGCACAACCGCGGACACCACGTCCGCGTGGCCACCCCCGAGGACCCGGCCAGCTCGCGGATGGGCGAGAACCTCTACCAGTTCTGGCCGCGCACGGTCTGGGGTTCGCTCAAGAGCGCCTGGAACCTGGAGAAGAAGCGCTACGCCCGCAAGAAGCAGCACCCCTTCCGGATCGGCAACGACGTCCTCAACGCCTGGCTCATGTCGGCCGTGCTCTGGGGAGCGATCATGGTGTGGCTCGGCGTCGGGATGCTGCCCTACCTCGTGCTTTCGGCGGTCATGGGCTTCTCGCTGCTCGAGGTCGTGAACTACATGGAGCACTACGGGATGAAGCGCCAGAAGGTCGGCGTCGGGACGCGGCAGCGTTATGAGCGCATCGACCCCTCGCACTCGTGGAACTCCAACAACATCGCGACAAACGTGTTGCTCTACCACCTGCAGCGACACAGTGACCACCACGCCAACCCGACGCGTCGCTACCAGGCCCTGCGCGACTTCGAGGAGTCACCGGTGTTGCCCACCGGCTACGCCGGGATGATCGTGCTCGCGTTGTTCCCGCCGATCTGGCGTCGCGTGATGGACCCGCGCGTCATCAGTCACTACAAGGGCGACCTGCGACTGGCCAACCTCGCACCACGCAAGCGCGACAAGCTTCTCGCGATGTACCCGCCGCCCGCCGACCCGATCCACGAGCACGACGACCTCACCGTCGCGGGCGCCGAAGCGGTCGAGGTGTTGGCCGCGCGTTGCCCGGGTTGTGAATACACCTACGACGTCGCCGCCGGTGACGAGCACGAGGGCTTCGCGGCGGGCACCGCCTGGGCCGACATCCCCGACACGTGGTGCTGCCCCGACTGCGGAGTCCGGGAGAAGATCGACTTCGTGCCGGTGGACCTCGAGGCGGCCACGTGAGGATCTCGGTCGATCGCGACAAGTGCCAGGGCTTGGGCATGTGCGAGGCCATGGCTCACGAGTTCTTCGAAGTCGACGACGACGAGATCATGCACATCCTCGAGGACTCGCCGGCCGAGGAGCACCGCACCAAGGTCCACGCAGCGGTCGAGGCCTGCCCGGTCCTGGCCCTCACCCTGACCGGCTGAGCCGACTGATCCGCCACTGTCGAGGGGAACTACCGTGACCGTCATGAGCACCCGCCCGGCTGCGTTGAGCACGCGTGAACGCGTGCTCGAAGCAGCCGCGGAACTCACCGGTCAGGTGGGGTGGTCAGCGGTGACCATGGCGCGCTTGGCCGAAGTGGTCGGGGTGAGCCGGCAGACGATCTACAACGAGATCGGCTCCAAACCCGGGCTGGCCGAGGCGATCATCCTGCGCGAACTCGAGCGCTTCCTTAAGATCGTCACCGCCGCCTTCGATGAGCACCCCAGCGACCTGATCGCCGCCATCAAGGGGTCGGCGCGTGGCGTCCTCGAGCACGCGCAGGACAACTCGCTCCTGCACGCGGTGGTCTCGGCAACCCACGGCGCCGACACCGAACTCCTGCCGCTGCTGACCACCCACTCCCACAACCTGCTCGCCGCGGCCAAGCAGGTCGTCTCCCAGCGGCTCACGCCGTACGAGCTCACCCTGGACCCCGACAAACTCGAGGCCGCCATCGACATGGTCGTGCGGGTGGTGCTCAGCCACGCCATGCAGCCCTCCGCCTCCCCGGCCACCACCGCCGACGACATCGCGTGGATTGCGGAGCGGGTGTTGAGGTGAAGGGGTTCGGTGAGTTTCACCGGGTACCCGGTGAAACTCACGCATACCCGCTAATCCTTTAGCGGGGGAGGTCCAGATTCACCGGGTACCCGGTGAAACTCCTCCGGCCGCCCGCCGGGCCTGAGCCAACTCAACCGCCTCACGGAAGGCGGCGGCGACGTAGTCGGGGACCTTGAGTCCACGCTTGCGAGCCCACAGGAGTTCACGTTCGATGCGGGTGATCTGCTCGGCGAAGTCATCGACGCGCTCGGTGATGCCCAGGGTGTTCATGACCTCGCCGAAGTCGGCCTTCTGCACGTCGTTGTTGGCGCCGACCGGGGCGAAGGAGGCTCGGCGCATCAGGCGCACCAGCCACCTCTGCCAGCCGGCCAACTGGGACCAGAGGCCCCGCGCGGAGAGTTGATAGAACGCGTAGTGCCCGGGCTCCTGGCGCCGGATGGGGCCGACGATCGTCTCGGCGACCGCCGTCTCGCCCATCTCCATCACACCGTCGTGCAAGAAGTTGTAGGCCAACACCGCAGAGCGCTCGGTGGCCATGCCGGTCAGGTAGTAGATCATCCGGCAGACATCCTGGAAGGCGTCGAGGTGAGAGAGCGCACCCAGGACCTTGAGTTTGGTCCCGATCGAGTCCAGGTCGGCATCGGCCGGGCTGCGACCCAGGTGAACCTGAAGGGCATCGAGGATCAGACCGTGCCGGATCTCCTGCGGCTGCCAGACCTCGGCATAGAAGACGCGGTCGATCTCGGGCGGATCGGGCAGCATCGTGGTCAGTTCGAGGACGTTGCGATCGACCTCGAGTTCAACGCGCGCCATGTAGTCGAGGACATGGCCGAACCGGGCCTCGAACGCCACCGGGTTGGTCACCGCGTAGTCGACCGAGTCCAGGTCGATGGGTGGGTGTTCGAGCGCGAGTCGGTCGACATGCTCGACTAGTCGCCGTTCGGCAGCCGTGCTGGCGTGCACCTTGTGCGTGGCGGACATGATCAGGAATCTACCTTTCGTTTTGCCTCGCATTCGGTCCCGGTGGCAGTCCGGATGGCGACCCGGCCTGTGAGAGCGGGCACGTGGCCAGGCGTGGTGGCCTACTATTTCCGGGGAGGGCACGGAGCATGAATGCGCGCGGGCTGAGGCTGGCGGCGTCGGTATCGACGCTGTCGTTGCTGCTGTTGGCCTGCGGCGATCAGGTCGGGCCAGAGGGCGCCGCCCCCGGATCGTCGCCGTCGGCGAGTGGGCCGGCCGGTGCCGGCACCAGCGCCCAGCCCGCCGTTGAGACCGACCACCAGATGGAGGCGATCGGGCCGCGCACAGGCGAGGTCGCCAACCCCGACATCCTCATCGTCAGTTCGACCACGTTGAGCGAGTCCGACATCGAGGCCATCGACAACGTCGAGGGTGTCACCGGCACCGAGCAGTTCTCGATGGCGCAGGCGGTGATCGAGAACGAAGCGTTCACGGTGGCCGCGGTCAACCCGGCCACATTCCGCAACTTCACCGCCCTCAACGTCGCCGAGAGCCAGGAGGTCTGGGACCGGATCGCCGGCGGCGAACTCGCGTTGCGCGAGGAGCTCGCCAAGTCGCTTCCGCACGACAGCGATGGCTACTACAAGCTCGGCAGCACCGAAGACGCCGTCACCATCCACCTCGGCGCCAAGACCGACACGGTCGTCAAGGTCGACGCCGTCGTCAACCAGACCTGGGCACCCACGCTCGGCATGGTCGAGGGCAACGCACTGTTGGTGCGCACCGGCCTGGCCTCCCCGCAGTCCCTGCAGAAGACGATCGAGAAGCTCGCCGGCGATGCGACCGTGGCGATGGTCGACGCGATCGCCCTCAACGGCTTGGACCCCAACGTGCGACAGACAGCGGTGGTGACCGGCACGGTCGCCGACGTCGTCGGGGTCTTCCGCTACACCGTGCTCGGCGGCGGCCGGATCGCGCCCGAGCCCTCGTGGGTCAGCAGCCACATCGCCACCCAGCAGGTTCCGATCCTGGGCACGATCACCTGCAACAAGTACCTCTTCCCCCAGCTCATCGCCGCGTTGCGCGAGATCCAAGAGCGCGGGCTGGCCGACAAGATCCACCCCGGTGAGTACGCCGGGTGCTACTACCCCCGCTTCATCGCCGGCAGCACCAAGCTGTCCAACCACTCCTTCGGTCTCGCCCTCGACCTCAACGTGCCCGGCAACCTGCGGGGCAGCGTGGGTGAGATGGACCGCACCGTTGTCGCCATCTTCAAGAGTTGGGGCTTCGGTTGGGGCGGCGACTGGGGCTACACCGACCCCATGCACTTCGAGATGAATCGCCTCGTGAAGCCGGAGGTCGGCAGCGCCGGTCGGTGAGGTCCGCTCCCTTCGGGTGGTGCCCGATACCGTCTAGGACGTGCGCGCCGCTCAAGTCATCGACATCACTGGTCCCGCCGACGTCGTCGTCCGTGAGGTGCCGGAGCCATCGCCGGGGCCGACCGACGTCCTGGTCGAGGTGCACAGTTGCGGGGTCTCCTTCCCCGACCTGCTCCTGAGCCGGGGCGAGTACCAACTCAAGCCCGAACCGCCGTTCACCCTGGGCGTCGACTTCGCCGGAACCGTGCTGGATCCAGGGTCGAGTGGCTTCGAGCCGGGCCAGCGGGTCGCCGGCGTGGGTGGTTGGGGCGGCGGTGCCGAACTGGTCGC
>JBFIDC010000155.1:0-7856 GCA_041581495.1 Nocardioides sp.
CCCGCCTGGCCACGCCGGCCCGGGCTGCCGCATACCCTCCCGAGAACATCTTCGCCAGCCCCGAGACGATGCCGAGCAAGAAGGCGGGGAAGAGGTACGGGGTCAGGCTCGACGGCGCCACCTCGAGTCCGAAGGACAAGAAGAACATCGCGGCGAACAAGTCGCGCAACGGCCGCAGGACCGACCGGACACGATTGGCCGTCGACGTCGGAATGGCCAGACCCACCAGGAACGCACCGACGGCCGCCGAGGCATCGACCATGTGGGCCACGCCGGCCACAACCAGCATCAGGCCGAGCACCCGCAACAACACCTGCTCGTCCTCCTGATGCCCGAGCAGCCGTCCCAGGTGGGGGCCGAGGAGTCGGGTGGAGACCAGGACGGCGATCACCAGGCCCAACGCGGTGGCCACCGCACCCGCCGCCCCGAGGGCGCTGCCCCCGGCCAGAACCACGACCAACAAGGGCAGATAGAGCGCCATCGCGATGTCTTCGAGCACCAGCACCGAGAGCACCACGGGCGTCTCCCGGTGACCCATTCGCCCCAGGTCATTGAGCAGTCGGGCCACGATCCCAGACGAGGAGATCCACGTGATGCCCGCCAGCGCCATGCACCCCTGCCATTCGTACCCCAAGAGGTAGCCGGCCAGGTAGCCGATCGGCGCATTGACCAGGAGGTCGACCAATCCCGAGTCCGCGTGGCGGCGCAGGGTGGCGGTGAACTCGGCCGCGGAGAACTCCAGGCCCAGCATCAGCAGCAGGAGGAGCACGCCGATCTCGCCCGCGGCGTCGATGAACTCCTCGGTCGCGGCGACGTCGTGGATCCCACCGTCACCGAGCACCAGGCCAGCCAGCAGGAACAGCGGGATGGGTGAGAGGCCCGCGCGCCGGGCGATGGCAGCCAGCAGCGCCAGGGCCAGCAGGAGCACCCCGAGTTCGACCAGGAAGACTCCCACCGGTCAGGACCTAGTCGAGCAGGACACCGCGCGCCCGATCGATGCCCTGCTCGGTGCCGATGACCACCAGCGAATCGCCTCCGCTCAGGACCTCGTCGGGTGTCGGCGACGGGATCACCGTGTGCTCCTTGACCACCGCGACGATCGAGACACCGGTCAGAGTTCGCAGTTGTGTCTCGCCCAGCGTGCGACCGTCGAACTTGGAGTCGCTGGCGATGTCGATGGTCGAGGAGGCGAGTCCGGGCACCTCTCGGCTCAAGTCCGCGAAACGAGACACGATGCGCGGCGCGCCCAAGATGTCGGCCAGCGCCTCGGCCTGCTCCCTGTCCAAGGTGAACAGGGTCTTGCCCGAATCGGGATCCGAGGGTTCGAAGTTGATCAGATCGAACTCGCCGTCACGGCGGGCAACGATCCCGATGTTGTCCCCGGACAACGCGGTGAACTCGTAGCGCACACCCACGCCCGGCAACAGGACCTCGGAAACTTCCATCCACGCAGTATCCCTGATCCGGTCCCGCCTTGTGCGGCGGTCAACATCGCGCGCGGGTCAGGTCACCGTTTCGAAACGCACCGGCAGCGCGCTCAGGATGGGCATCCGGCTGACCTTGTCGAGAGTGGTATCGGTGCTGAGCAGACGGGAGACCGCGGCGAATGCGGGGCCGTCCTCCCCCACGACTCGCCCACCGAAGCCGTGCGAGACGGAGACGACGCCGGGGCGCAACGTCTCATCCGCGGCCAGTTCGACCTCGATCGCGCCGTGGGCGGAGACCAGTCGCATGACCTGACCGCTCTGCGCACCCAGGGCACTGATGTCGTCGGGATGCAGGTGGGCAGGGTTGCTCGTCGCGGTCCGCGGCAGTTCGTGACACATGCTGTTGTAGACCAACCCGTTGCGACGGCAGGTCATCAGATGGGTGAAGTCCCCGTCGGGACCGAACCGTCCTTCGACGCCGCTGTCATAGGCGTGCAGCGTCTCGACCTCCTCGGCGACACCCTCGGGGAACAGTTGGAGGCGGTCGTCCATCCCCTCGAACTTGGCGACCACCTCGGCCGAGGCGTACTGCTCATAGACCTTGCCGCCCTCGTGCCCCATCATCTCGGCCAGCGGGACCCGGGTGGAGCCTTCGGGATAGAGCAGGTGGAAGAAGTCGGAACCGCTCGGGATCCGTTCGAGGTCGACCGCGCCGCCGGGCAGTTCGATCGTGGTGCCGAGCCGCTTGGCCAGTTCGGCGAGATAGACCCACTCCTCGCGAGCCTCGCCCGGAGCGTCGACGACCGGGGCGGCGAACTGCACGAATGGTTGGTTGTAGAGGTAGTCGTTGTAGGCGGTGATCTCGGGACGCTCGAGCCCGTAACTGGCCGGCAGGAAGTAGTCGGTCAACTCGACGGTGTCGCTGTGCCGCACGTCGATGGTGACCAGCAGGTCCAGCGACTCGAGGGCGCGCAGGGTCTTGGCCTGGTCCGGCCACGACATGACGGGGTTGCCGCCGATCACCACCAGCGCCCGGACCTGGCCCTCACCCGGCGTCAGGATCTCATCGGCCAGCGTGCCGGTCGGCATCTCGTGGAAGACCTGGTGCGCACCGTGCAACCGCGAGCGGTGCGGGTTGGCGGCAGGGTTGAGCTTCTCGGGCATGAAGTCACGCGGCACCACGGCCGCCACGGCGGGCAGATCGGGCATCAGCATGCCGAGGGTCTCGTCGGGGTCGCCCGCACGGTTGAAGCGGCCGCAGAGGATGTTGATGCTCGAGATGAGGTGCTCGGTGATGTTGCCGTGGGGTCCCATGTCGGGCCCGGTGGCGCTGCTAACCGTGCCCCGGTTGGCGGCGGTGAACATGTCGACCGCGGTCTCGATGTCTTCCGCGGCCAGCCCGGTGCGCTGCGCGACGTAGTCCAGCGTGAACGGTTTGAGCGAGGTCCGCAGTTCATCGACGCCGTCGACGAACTCCTCGCAGAACTCGGCGTCGAATCGGTCGCTGTCGAGGATCAGGTTGATCATCCCGGCCAGCAGGGTCGCGTCCTCACCGGGCCGGATCTGCAGGTGCAGGTCCGCGAGGTTGGCGGTCTGGGTACGCCGGGGGTCGACCACGATCAGCTTCAGGCCGCGTTCCTTGGCCTCGCGGATCGCCTTGGGCCGCCATCCCGGAGGAGCCCCCGGCACGTTGAGACTGGAGACGACCACGTTGTTGCCGATCATCATCGCCACCTCGGATGAGCCGAAGTCGTTGGTGCCGCCGGCCCACAATCCGACCCGCCCGACCGCGATGACCTTGGCCGGCTGGTCGATGGTCAGCGATGAATAGAACTGGTGCGACCCCAGGCCCTTCAGCCACGCGATCGCGGTGGGGAGCAAGGTGGTCTTGAAGGTCGCCCCGTTGCCGGCAAAAACTGCGATCGACTCCGGGCCATGCTCGGCACGGATCGCGTCGAGTTTGGCCGCGACCTCATCGAGCGCCGAACTCGATGAGATCTGCGTGAGCTCACCATCGACCCGCTTCATCGCCGAGGGCAGCCTGTTGTCGGCGGTCAGCAGCTCGTGGAACTGGCGACCCTTGGTGCAGCTGAATCCCTGACTCATCGGATGCTCCGGGTCTGGAGTGAACTCGACGATGCGGTTGTCCTCCACCCGGGCCTCGAAGCCGCAGAACGCGGTGCAGATCGTGCAGAAGGTCTTCTTGGTCTCGGGCATGTTGGTCTGGGTCAACGCCTCATCCTTGGTCGGGCGACACGAGTGGACACATCATCTTGAACCACTGGGCGCCAACTTGGCAGCCCTCGCCGGGAGCAACCGTCCCGGAGCATGGATCAGCGGGCAACGGGTGACGCCTTCGACCTCGGGGCACGGGTGGCTCTCACCGACGAGTTCCTCTGGAGCGCCTCCGTCGGGCAACCACCTCAGTTCCATCTGGGCGAATTCGCCTTCGTCGCGCAAGGTCTCGACCTGGCGCCACTCCAGACGGCCGCCCTGCTGCCACCAGGTGCGGGTCTCGTCGAGTTCGGCGCGGCGCGTCCAGTCCCCGTCGTAGACCCAGGTGTGGCGAGAGACTCCGGCCTCGCCCTCTTCCTCAGCCTCACCGATGGCGAATCGCACGACCACCTCGGCACCGATCTTGTCGACCGTCTCCATCCGCCAACTGCGCCCGTACCCGTCCGGCATGCCGTACTCGGCGGCAACCTTGCCGGTCACGGGATCGAGTTCGATCAACGTCTGCTCGACAACGCAGCCGCCACAGTTCTCGCTCTCCCCGTTGTCCTGCATCAGGACCAGGAGCGCCGCCCCATCGCTGCTGGGGCGCAACGAGACCACCGGTTCGTTGCGCAGCACCTCGGTGAACTCGCTGCCCTCGATCCGCAGCACTCCGTGGTCGGTCAAGGTGTCGTCCTCGCTGTTGATACCCCACTGCACCCAGGTCACCCCGTCCAGCGTGTAGGCCGCATGGTGGATGTGGAACTCGGCTTCGAACGGGTCGATCTGGTCGGTCTCGACGGCACTGTCTGGCACATCGATGACTCTGCGCTTCGCGAGGTCGTTGCTGTAGACGAAGATCCGGTTGCGTTGCTCGTGGCGAACGGTGATCGCTTCGGGCGTCACTCCCCAGTCACCACCACCGACGCGCTGGCCGATCAGCTCGCCCGTGGCTGGATCGAGGACCTGGAGCGACCTGCCGGTGCTGGAGAACTCACGACCGGAGCGCTTGTAGGTCGAGCGGCTCGCGAGGACGTTGCCGTCAGGTAGCCACCGAGCCTCATCGAGCGAACCCAGGTCCACGGGATCTCCGTCGACCACCGCGGCCCACTGGAACCTCCGCCCGACGAGGCGTTCGGCGAGATACGCCGGGCCGGCCGGGCTCGCGGTGTCATGAGCCGGCAGCGAGGACTCCACCACCGGGTCCCCGCCACCAGTGGCGCAGCCGGTCAGGACCAGCGCGAACACGAGCGCCGCAGCGAGGGTTCTGGCCACAACCGCCAGCCTGCCATCAGGCCCGGTACGGGTCGGCATTCCCCTCGGCGATCCCTTTGCGGATCTTCTTCTCGACCAGGGCAGCAATGCGGTTGGCGAAGAACGGCGGCTTCTGCGCGGTCCACCACTGCGCCTCGAACCAGCCGCGCTCGTCCCAGTAGGCGGCGTCGACCGGTCCTTCGTCGCGGCCGCCGTCGACCAGGATCTTGGCGACCCTGAAACCGATGAGGTCGGCCGTCGACGGCTTCGGCTCGCCCTGTCCGGGCGCGGCGAGGGCCTTCGCCGCGATGTCGTCGAGCGCGCGGTCGACCTTGCCTCGGTAGGTCTCCCGACTCAATCCGGGACCGTTGACGCCCAAGGTGGCGGCCGTGTGGAAGCCCCAGCGTCGAACTGCGGTGCTCAGGTAGTCCAACGCGGCGTCGTGGCCGCCCCCTGCCGCCGTCGAGAGCAACACCGCCGGCCGCCCGACGTAGGCCGGACGGTGGATCAGGTAGGCGAAGTGGTCGATGAATCGCTTCATGCTGGCCGAGATCTGGAAGGAATGGACCGGCGTGGCGAAGATGACCAGGTCGGCGCCATCCATCACCCGGCGCGCGGGGGCCGCGGCGTCGAAGTTGGGACAGGCGGCCTCGCCCGCTGTCATGCACGACAGGCACGCGGGACAGTCCGGGCCGAGGTCCAGTTCGGTCGTGAGCACGGTGTCCACGACCAGCGAGTCGCCGGGGACGCGAGCGCGCATGAGGTCCAGGAGGTCGGTGACCAGGCGACCCGTCGTCCCGTGGTACCCATGACCGCTGCCCAGCACGACTCCCACACGAAAATCCATGGCCGACTGTATATATCATCTAGTGCTCGGGGACAGCGGCGAGCATGAGGAGCAGGTTGATGACCAGCACGATCACCCGTCCGGACGAGCCGACTCAGATCGACCACGGGGTGCCACCCTCGCGGGGGCTTCGCGGGGTCTGGATCGTGGCGTTCGGGTCGCTGGTGGCAGCGTTCCCGATCTACACCCTCCTGGCGTTCCCCGGCGGAGTCGATCGCGACTCGATCGCCGACGTGCTCACCGTGCAGGTGACCATCGCCTACTTCCTCGGGATCTTCGCGGCGTTCCTGCCGATCCCCTCGCTGCGGAAGTGGAGCAGGTTCCAACGACTCCAAGCAGTCGTCCTCGCGTTCGTCACCTGCTCCTATCTCACCCACCTGACGTGGGAACTGGGCTGGCTGATCCTGCACAAGGCGATCGCCAACGCGCCGGATGCGGCCTGGGCCTACCCCTGGTGGGCCTACATCGACGGCGGGGACATCCGCTACTTCTTGGCCGAGCCGAACTTCATGATGATCGAGGTGCTCTCCATCATCAACGGCTGCATCGGCATGACCGGGTTGGTCCTGCTGTGGCGCTCCCGGTTCACCGACCACCGCGGCACCCTGCTGGTGATGTCGACGGCCATCACCCACACCGTGCTCACCTGGTACTACTACGGCACCGAGATCCTCAGCGGCTTCGACTCGGTCAACACCGCAAGTTGGTTCGACCTCGGCGTGAAGTTCATCTTGTTGAACTCGCCCTGGCTGATCGCTCCCTGGCTGGTGCTGGCGTGGGGCTACCAACTCCTGCTGCGCCAGGTCGCCGCCGCGAAGGACCCGGCCGCTCAGAGGATGTAGAGCATCTCCTGATAGGTCGGGAGCGCCCACAGGTCGTCGGCGACCAGGCCCTCGAGCGTGTCGGCGGCCTCGCGGACCTCGCCCATCGCGGGCAGGATCACGTCGCGGCAGTAGGCCGCCTCTTCCAGACCCTCGTGCTGGTGAGCGCCGGCGATCGCGGCCGCGAGGTCGACCAGACCCACACGCAGCGCGGCCAAGGGCGCCGAGACCGATTCCAGGGTCGAGGTGTCCGCGTCGACACCGGCTGCCTTGAGCGCGGCCACGTTGGAGGCCAGTTCGGTCTGATAGCGAACGGCGGCCGGCAGGATCGTGGTGTTGCCGATCTCCAGGGTCAGGTTGGCTTCGACACCGATCGTCATGACGTACTGCTCGATGCCGATCTCGTAGCGGCTGTGCATCTCGCGGTCACTGAAGACGCCGTACTTGCCGAACAGTTCGATGGCCTCGGGCGCGATCAGTTCGGGAAGCGCGTCGACAGTGGTGCGCAGGTTCTTCAGACCGCGCTGCTGCGCCTCGACCTGCCAGTCGTCGGAGTAGCCGTTGCCGTTGAAGACCACGGCCCCGTGATCGATGATGATCGTGCTCAACAGGTCCTGGACGGCCTTGTCGAAGTCGGTGCCCTCGGCGACGGCGTTCTCCAGCGTGGTGGCGCAGAAGTCGAGCGCCTCGGCCATGATCGTGTTGATCATGACCATCGGCCCGGCGACCGTCTGGAGCGAGCCCGGTGCCCGGAACTCGAACCGGTTGCCGGTGAACGCGAACGGTGAGGTGCGGTTGCGGTCGCCGGGGTCCTTGGTCAGGTCGGGGAGCGTGTCGACGCCGATGATCAGCGTCCCCTTCTCCTTGGAACCGGTCGCTCCACCCTTGGCGATCTGATCGAAGACATCGGCCAACTGCTCGCCGAGGAAGATCGAGATGATCGCCGGCGGAGCCTCGTTGGCACCGAGGCGGTGGTCGTTGGACGCCGAGGCGACCGACGCGCGAAGCAACCCGCCGTACAAGTGCACCGCCCGGATGACCGCGGCGCAGAACACGAGGAACTGGGCGTTGTCGTGCGGATTGTCGCCGGGCACGAGCAGGCTGCCGAGTTCGGAGTTGCCCAGCGAGAAGTTCACGTGCTTGCCCGAGCCGTTGACGCCGGCGAACGGCTTCTCGTGGAACAAGCACTCCATGCCGTGCTTCTTCGCGATCGCCTTGAAGGTCGTCATCAGCAGCTGCTGGTGGTCGGAGGCCTCGTTGGCGCGCTCGAACATCGGCGCCACCTCGAACTGC
>JBFIDC010000156.1:0-7848 GCA_041581495.1 Nocardioides sp.
GAACCGTGCTGCGGCACGGCGACGACCTGCTGGTGGTCACGCCCCGCAGGCGACGCGAGGAGACCGAGGAGCGCCTGCGGCGGGTCAGCGCTCATGGGCGCTTGGCCCAGTGGCTCGGCCGCGAACCTCGACGCACCGACGGCTAGCTGATCTGGCCTTGTTCTGGCCGACGTCCGGGCCGCTGTTCGGGCCGCTGTTCGGGCCGCTGTTCGGGCCGCTGCTCGATATGGGCGCAGTCAGCCGAGGTCGGGTCCGCACACGACGGTCGAGTCCTTCGCGAGGATGGACGGGCGCCCCTTGGCCAACGAGTCGGGGAGGTTGTCCCCGACCACGACCACGATCCCGACCGCTCCTGGGTCGGGCGTCTCGATCACCTCTGCCTTGCGGAACCGGGAGCGCACCAACAGCACCGCCGGGTTGTCCGCGTCGGTGGTCCACACCTGCGCCCGAGGGACGTTGGTGCCCTCGGGAGCGTTCCCCGACTGGCCACGGGCGAAGCCCTCGTCCACCAGGGCCTGCATGGTCCGGCCCGCGAGACCTTCGCGCTTGCTCGCGTTCAAGACGCTGACCGTCACGTCCTGCGGATAGAGCCGTTCACCGGCCTGGTACGAGGTCTCGACACAGATCGGCCGATCGACCTTCCCCGGGAAGGGCTTGCTCACTTGCGCGACGCCCCACGCCACCCCGACGACCAGGAGCAGCACCAGAACGCCGAGGGTCAGCGCAGACTTGATGCTCGGCATGAGGTTCATGAGGCCACCACGAGGACCCGGGCGTGCAACACGTTGCGCTGCTGCAGGGCAGCGCGCAGGGCGCGGTGCAGGCCGTCCTCGAGATAGAGCTCGCCGCGCCACTCCACGACGTGCGCGAAGAGGTCGCCATAGAAGGTCGAGTCGTCATCGAGCAGGGCCACAAGCTGCAAGGTGTCCTTGGTGGTGACCAACTCATCAAGGCGCACCTGCCGGGGCGGGACATCGGCCCAGCCCTTGGCGCTGAGGCCGTGCTCGGGGTAGGGCCGACCCTCCCCCACGCGCTTGAAGATCACCTGGCGACTATAACTACGCGCCGCTGCGCCCTCCCGCGGCGATCGCTTGCCACCTTAGGCTCGGGGCATGACGGATAACTCCGGGACCGAAGACAACCAGGCCACTGCCCCCGAGGCGCACGCCGACCACCCGATCGTGGAGGCGGTCGCCCCCGGCTACGACTTCGAGGAGACCTCGCTCGAACTCGGCGGTCTGATGCTCGATGCCGAGACACTGACCGACACCCAGATCCGGATCCCGCTCGGCATGCTCAACCGTCACGGCCTCGTCGCCGGGGCGACCGGAACGGGCAAGACCAAGACCCTCCAACTCCTCGCCGAGCAGCTCAGCGCCAACGGCGTCCCGGTGTTCGCCGCAGACGTCAAGGGCGATCTTTCGGGCTTGGCTACTCCCGGGGAGGCCGGTGAGAAGTTGCTCGCGCGCACCGTGTCGGTCGGCCAGGAGTGGGCTGCGACCGGCTTTCCGGTCGAGTACTACGCGATCGGCGGCAAGGGCATCGGCATCCCCCTGCGGGTCACCATGTCGTCCTTCGGCCCGGTCCTGCTCTCCAAGGTGTTGGGTCTCAATGACACCCAGGAGTCCAGCCTCGCGCTGATCTTCCACTACGCCGACAAGGCCGGGTTGCCGTTGCTCGACCTCGCGGATCTGCGCGAGGTGGTCAGGTTCTTGACCTCCGATGAAGGCAAGGCCGAACTCAAGGATCTCGGCGGCCTGTCCTCGGCCACGGCCGGGGTGATCCTGCGTGAGCTGATCGGCTTCTCCGACCAGGGCGCTGACGCCTTCTTCGGCGAACCCGAGTTCGAGTCGGCGGACCTGCTGCAGGTCACCGCCGACGGCAAGGGCCTGATCTCGCTGGTCGAACTGCCCGAACTCGCCAACCAGCCGGCGATCTTCTCGACGTTCTTGATGTGGCTGCTGGCCGATCTCTTCCACGACCTGCCCGAGGTCGGCGACATCGACCGACCCAAGTTGGTGTTCTTCTTCGACGAAGCGCACCTGCTGTTCAGGGACGCCTCCAAGGCGTTCCTCGAGCAGATCGCCCAAACGGTGCGGCTGATCCGCTCCAAGGGTGTGGGCGTCTTCTTCGTGACGCAGAGCCCGACCGACGTACCCGACGAGGTGCTGGCCCAACTCGGCTCACGCGTCCAGCACGCGCTGCGCGCCCACACCCCCAATGACGCGAAGGCCCTCAAGGCCACCGTCAACACCTACCCCAACGCCGCCTACGACGACCTCGGCGAGGTCATCACCACGCTCGGCATCGGCGAGGCGATCATCACCGTGATGGGTGAGCGGGGCGCGCCGACACCCGTGGCGTGGACCCGACTTCGGGCGCCCGAATCCCTGATGTCACCCACGGACTCCGAGGCGATGGAGGCCACCGTCACCGCAAGCCCTCGACACGCCAAGTACGCCACCGCGGTCGACCGGGATTCGGCTCACGAGATCCTGTCCCGCCGTCTAGAGGAGGGCGCGGCCAAGGCTGCCGCCGAGGAAGCCGCCGAAGCTGAGGCGCAGGCTGAGGCGAAGGCCACCAAGGCGTCGACCAAGAAGGCATCGACCTCCTCGCGGCGTACCAAGCAGGAAGAGGGCGTGGTCACCCAGGTGGTGCAATCCGGCGCCTTCAAGCAGTTCATGCGCACCGCCGCCGCCGAGATCGCCCGCGGGCTGTTCGGGACCGGCCGGCGGTAGCCGCGTCTCCGCGGGGTGTCGGAGTCCCCGGAGATCAGGGAAGCCCTGCACTTCTGCACCGACATCTCGGCCAATAAGTGCCGGAGTTCCCTGATCTCCGGGGACTCCTGCTGACTCAGGCCGACCAGTTCAAGGATTCGGCGATGTGGTCGGCGAGCGCGTGGACGCCGTGCAGGTCCTCACGCTCGGCCATCAGCGTCGACAACGCGAGCGAGTGGCGGGTCTTGAGCGTGTTGCGCAACGTACGCTGCCGCTCCTGCTCCAGGTCGCGCTCCACGTCGTAGTCGGAGACAGGACGGGGGTCGAGGTCCTCGACCAACGTCAACTTCGGGTTTGTGTGCTTCATCGAGGCCTCCCAGGGTTGAGCAATCACCAACAGGGGCTGGCGATTGGGCTGTTCATGTGACCTCAGAGTGACCGGCCAACGTCGCCGGGAGGTTGACGGCGCGTTACGGCCAAGTTCCCACCCGGCCTCAGCCATGAGGCGTGGGTCACGCCGGCGGCCCGAAGCGCGTTCAGGACGGTGGGCCTACGCTGCCACCGTGACTGAGAACTTCGATGCGGAGCAGTGGGCCGCCACGTCCCGGGACATCCACGAGATCACCCAGTTGAAGTACCGATACCTGCGCGCGTTGGACACCAAGGCCTGGGACGACTTCTCGGACTGCTTCGTCCCCGAGACCACCGGTGACTACAACGGCTTGGTCTTCGACAACAGCGCCGACCTGGTCGACTACATGCGCAACAACATGGTCGAAGGCATGCTCACCCTGCACCAGGCGCACCACCCCGAGATCACCATCGACGGCGACACCGCGGTCGGCCACTGGTATCTGCAGGACAAGGTGATCGTCGAGGCCGTGAAGTTCGTGCTCGAAGGCGCAGCGCTCTACACCGACCGCTATGTGTGCACACCTGACGGCTGGAAGATCGCGCACACCGGCTATCGGCGCACCTTCGAGCAGAGCTACAGCCTCGAGGACCTGCCGAGCATGAAGATCGGTGGCCCCGGGACGGCCACGTACGCCGACAACTGAGCCATCACTGAGCCATCACTGAGCCATCACTGGGCGGACCAGGGCCGCGACCACGCGACCTGAACCACCTCGACACCTCGTTCGCGGGTGACCAGGCGCCCCCGGCCGGGTCGCGCCCGCATGGGTCTCAGACCGCTCAGCAACGGTCCTTCGTCGGGGTCGCCGGCGAGGATCAGCCCGGTCACCGCCAGTTCCCGCAGCGTCTGCAGCACCGGCTCGAAGAGCGCGCGGGAGGCTCCGCCCGTACGCCGGGCAACCACCACGTGCAGCCCGACGTCGCGCGCCTGCGCCAGCAGCGGAACCAGCGGGGCAAGAGGTGAGTTCTGGGCGGTGGCGACCAGGTCGTAGTCGTCGACGAGCACGAAGAGGTCGGCGCCGGTCCACCACGACCGGGCGCGCAACTGCGTCTGGGTGACATCCGCTCTGGGCAGTCGGCGCTGGAGATGGTTCGCGGTCTCGGCCAGCACCGTGGTCGCCCGCGCCGGGGACGTCAGGTGGTCCAGCAGATGGTCGGCGGGCACCTCGCCCAGGTGGGAACGTCGGTAGTCGACGAACAGGATCTGCGCCTGCGACGGCGAGTGCGTGCGCACGATCTCGCGGGCCAGGGTGCGCAGGGCCGCGCTCTTGCCCGAGCCGCTCTCGCCCAGCACCACCAGATGTGGGTCGCGGCCCGGGTCGACCCGGACCGGCTCGAGATCGCGTTCGGCGATTCCGATCAACAGGGGCTGCCCACCGGGTGCCGCGGCCCGCGGTGACTCCTGGGTCATCTCCTGGGCCATCTCCTGGGCCATCGATCGAACCTCGGCGAGGTCGATCCGCTCCGGCAGGAGCCTCAGCTTCGGACCGGCCGGGCCACGCCACGCGGACCGGACTCGCTCGACCAGGTCGGCCAGTCCCGCACTCGGCTCTGCCGTGTGGTCGCGGCCGTCGATCCGCGGCAGCGCCGCGAGGAAGTGCAGCCGGTCGGCCCCCAGCCCCCGACCGGGACGGCCGAGGGGGACCAGGTCCGCCTGCCGTCGGTCGATCTCGGAATCGGCCGGGTCGCCGAGCCGGAGTTCGAAGCGGGTGCCGAACAGATCACGCATGCCCGCCCGGAAGTCGGACCACCTCGAGGCGGAGGCGACCACGTGCACCCCGTAGTTCAGGCCGCGGACGGCGAGGTGCTGCACCGCGACCTCCAGTTCATCGAGGTCGCCGCGCATCGTGCCCCACCCGTCGATGAGGAGGAACACGTCGCCGTACCCATCACCATGACCCCCACCGGCCGACTCACCGGCCGACTCACCGGCCGACTCACTGGCCGACTCACTGGCCGCCCCACTGGCCGACTCGCGGAGCCGCCGCCGGACCGTCTCGATGGAGTCGATGCCCTGCTCGCGGAAGTGCGCCTCGCGACCGTCGAGGATGCCCTGCACCTGCGCGACCATGCGGGCCAGGAGTTCGGGTTCGGTTCGCGTCCCGACCCCGGCGACGTGGGGCAGGTCGGCGAGGGCGGAGAAGGCACCGCCGGCGAGGTCGAGGCAGAAGAACTGCACCTCCTGCGGGGTCGCCGTCAACGCCAGGCCGGCCACGATGGTGCGCAGCAGGGTGCTCTTGCCGCTGCGCGGCCCGCCGACGACCGCGAGGTGACCGCCCGCTCCGGACAGGTCGGCCCGCAGCGTCTCGCGAGTCTGCTGAGCCGGGTGGTCGACGGTGCCGATGGCGATGACCAACGGCCCACGCGCTCGCCACATCGGCGAGACCAGCCCCAAGGACGGGTCCGCGACCAGGTCGGGCATGAGGGAATCGAGGGTCTCGGCGGCATCGAGGGGCGGGACCCAGATCTGGTGGGCACTCCCACCACAGCCCGACAGTCGCGACACCGCGACCTCGAGCACCGACCCGTCCGACACCGCCGTCGCCTCGACGGGCGGGGGCCCCTCTGGACCGCGGACCGGCGTGCGGCCGCGGGCGTCGTCGAGGGCGAAGGTCCGGATCCCCCTCAGACGCGGCTCCGGATCCGGCTGCCGCCCACTCGGAGCCGGACCCGAGACGAACGCCGCCTTGAACCGGACCAGGGTCGTGGGGTTCGGCTTGAGGAAGGCCAGACCCGGCTCCGCCGGGAGTTCGTAGGCGTCGGGCACCCCCAGGACCGCCCGCGATTCCTGTGCGCTGAAGGTGCGCAGGCCGATGCGGTAGGACAGGTGCGACTCCAACCCACGCAGCCGCCCCTCGTCGAGACGCTGGGAGGCCAGCAGCAGGTGGATGCCCAGGGATCGACCCAGGCGACCCATGGCCACGAACAGGTCGATGAACTCGGGACGGGCCGCCAATAGTTCGGAGAACTCGTCGACGACCACCAGCAGGGCCGGCAGCGGCGGCAGGCTCGGGTCACCGGCGCGGGCGCGCTCGTAGTCGTGCACAGACGCGTGGTTGCCTGCCCGCCGGAGCACCTCTTGGCGTCGGACCAGTTCACCGCCGAGGGCCTCCTGCATGCGATCGACCAGGCTCAGTTCCTCGGCGAGGTTGGTGATCACCGCGGAGACCTGCGGCAGGTCGCCCATGCCGGCGAACGTCGCCCCGCCCTTGAAGTCCACCAGGACGAAGTTGAGGTGCTCCGGCGAGTGCGTCAACGCCAACGCGAGGACCAGGGTGCGCAGGAGTTCGGACTTCCCCGACCCGGTCGCGCCGATCACGAGACCGTGCGGACCCATGCCGTGCAGGGAGGCCTCCTTCAGATCGAGTTCGACCCTCGACCCCGAATCGTCGACACCCAGCGGGATCCGGAGCCGATCGGCGGCGGACCGTCCCGTCCACGCCTGCGACGCGGCGAGGTCGCCGAGGCCGAGCAGGTCGATGAGTCCGGGGCCGTCGCCGGACTCCAGGCCCATCGCGCCGCGACCACCGGGACCTCCGGCACGCCGCGCAGACGCATGCCCCAGCAGCCGTCGCGCCGCCGCCTCGGCGACGACGCTCGAACAGCGGTCCGCGCGACACCGGATCGGCTCCCCATCCAGACTCAGCGCACTCGACCGCACCGCGTCGGACACCTCCACGACCGTGCGACCGCCCACGGAATGGGCCGGCGTCCCGACTCCGTCGCAGACCAGCACGACATGCGGCACCTCGCCCGATGGCACCGGCGCGGGGAGCAGCGGCTCCACGTCGTCCCAGGTGGTCGCCACCATCACCCGTGGGCCGCACTCAGCGGTGTGATCCGGGCTTCGGCAGTGCGGCAGCCACTTGACCCACTCCCAGGCTCCGAGCCGATCCGGGCTCGCGAGGAGAGCGATACGGAGGTGCTCGGGCGCGTGGAACGTCGCCGCTGAGACGAGCAGCGCCCGGGCCAGCGAACGCCCGTGGTCGCCGGGGCCGGCGAGGTGGACGTGTCTGGTCGCGGGCAGGTCCACCAGCGTCGGCAGGTCGCCCTGCTGCCGGTGCACCTCGAGCAGTCGCCGCCGGAGGGCGGCGGTGGCGAGGTCACCCCGATCATCCGAGTCGGCCGGGTCCACCAACTCCACTGCCAACCGTTGGGATCCCAGGCCACAGCGCACCTTCAAGAAGTGCGGGTCTCCCGGGGTGCGCTCCCACACCCGTACGCCGTGGTCGGCGACGGCCGGCAACGCCTCCACATCCGGGTGCAGCCAGGTCAGGGCGCGGCGCTGCTGCGCGGCGACCTCGCGAATGTCTCGGCGCACCCGATCGAGGCGGTGCAGGTAGTCGGCTCGCGGCCCAGCCAGGTGCCCGACACGTTGCTGGCGTTGGCGGTCGAGTTGCACGAGCACGAAGCCGACGGTGGCCAGAGCGAACAACGCCGCGACCAGGAGTTGGCGGCGCCCGTTGCCCGGGTTGGCCATGGTGGCGACGAGAACGATCGAGCCGAGGCTGCCCAGCATCGGGATGGCGTTCGCCAAGACACCGGCCGCGCCCTCACCGCGATCGGGGTTCGGTGGCGACGGCACCTCGAGTCGGCCATCGGGCATCTCGGGAGGTCCAACCACGGACCCACCCTGGGGCGCGCGGCGACCCGGTGCCGCCGCTTTCCACAGCCGATCCCACCAGTCCCGGCGGCGACCGGTTGTGGAGGAGCACCC
>JBFIDC010000157.1:0-7840 GCA_041581495.1 Nocardioides sp.
GCCCGCGGCTTGCGCGCGATCATCGAGGAGGTCCTCCTCCACGTGATGTACGACGTCCCCTCCCGCGGCGACGTCGCCAAGGTCATCGTCAGCCGCGAGGTCGTCATGGACGACGTGGCCCCCGAGATCGTCCTGCGCGAGGACAAGCCCAAGAAGAAGTCCGCCTAGTCCGTGCCATCGGGCGGGGTGCTGGAGTCCCCGGAGATCAGGGAAGTCCAGCACTTCTTGTCCGAGATCTTGGTGCAGACGTGCCGGTCTGAGCCAAGAAGTCGGGCCGGCCCGGCCTAGCTGGCGAGGTCCTGGCCTCGGTGCATGAGCGCACGGATCCGCGCCGCGGTGGCCTCGGGCTTGTAGAGATCCGCCCAGGTGATCCGGATGCACCGCCACCCGGTGAGTTCGCGGATCAGTTCTTCACGCTGCTTCTCGCGGATGACCGCGTCTGAGGGCGACTCACCCTCGCGAAGCAGTGATTGGTACTTGACCTTGCCGTCGAACTCCATGAAGACGCCGAGTTCGGGCCAGGCGAAGTCCAAGCGTGCCACGACGAGGCCGGCGCGGTCGCGTACGACGTACTGAGGTATGGGTGCCGGGAGATGCTGTTGCCAGCACAGGTGGAGCGCGCGGTGCTCGCCGGGTGATTCGCAGCGCCCATCCGCGAGCCGCAGCACAACGTCCATGGCGAGGGTCCCGGGCCATCTCTCCATGAAGCGGCGACCCTCCTCCAGTTCTGTGGGAGTGGTCAGATTGCGATGCAGGAGGTCGCCGACAATCGCCATGCCGTGCTCAATCCCGACCAGCGGAATGCAGTCGAGCGCGGTTCGGGTGGCGCTGGTGAGTCGGATTCCGCTGACAGTCACCGTGTCCGACGGGCGGAGTTCGCCCAGGTGCTGCACCACGCCGGCTTCGCGGCGCCCCGCTCGTTGATCGACCCGCGTGATGTGGACCGGCCCCAGTGCAAGGTCCCAGATGGGCACCTCCCAGACCGCAAGCGCGCTCAGGTGCGAGAGGACGACCTCGGTCTTCGCGCTCTTGAGGACTGCTCGCGCGACCAGCTCGTGTCGACCGACGTCGTCACACCGAGCCCAGGCGCCCGCGTCGACGTAGGCGCCGTATCGAGCGCGGTGCAGTACGCCGGCTCTCACCAGACGAGTGATGGCCCTGTCGTCCAAACCGTCCGCGATGAGCTCTCGTCGGAGCTGAATCGCCGCCAGCCGTGGGTCATCGGGTTCACGCGTGGGCACCATGGCTCAAGGCTGCCTAATGTGGCGCGATCCGCGCTCGGGTTGTCCACAGGCCCACAGGGGGCGTTCTTCTGCACCAACTCTGTCGCTTCTTGGCCGAGATCTCGGCCAAGAAGTGCTGGACTTCCCTGATCTCCGGGGACTCCGCGCCCCCGGTCAGTCCGGGGTGACCTCGGCGAGGTCGGCCGAGACCGAGATCTCGGTGGCCGAATCATCGACGGTGAAGACCAGGTCGCCGGTGATCTTGCCGGTGGCGCGCAGGTCGGGGGCGGCGAGTTCGGCGGCGCGGACCAGGGCCTCGGGGCCGCGGACCTCGACGCGAGAGAGCTCCGCGCGCATCGAGACCTTGGCCTCGGACTTGGCGCCACGGATCCCGCCGAGAGTGGTGGCGACCGCCTCGAGCATCGCCGGGTCGGCGGCTGCGGCCGACCCGAGGTCGAGTTGGGTCGGCCAACTCGCGTGGTGGATCGATCCCTCGCGCCACCACGACCAGACCTCTTCGGTCACATAGGGCAAGAACGGCGCCAGCAGGCGGAGTTGGACCTCCAACGCGATCGCCAGGGTCGCCCGCGCAGAGGCGCTGGCGGGGTCGGCCGCGTCGCTGTGCTGGGCGGCGTAGGCGCGCTCCTTGACCAGTTCGAGGTAGTCGTCGCAGAACTCCCAGAAGAACTTCTCGGTCACTTCCAATGCGGTGGTGTAGTCGTAGGCATCAAAGGCTTCGGTGGCCTTGGTGACCACTGAGGCCAAGCGGCCCAACAGGGCGCAGTCGATCGGCTCGGAGACCTCGAAGGAGTCCAGCGATGTGGCCTGAACGCCGCCCAGGACGAACTTCGAGGCGTTGAGGACCTTCATCGCCAGGCGGCGACCGATCTTCATCTGCGACTCGTCGAACGGCGAGTCCAGCCCGGGCCGAGCGATGGCCGCGCGCCAGCGCACCGCGTCGGCGCCGTACTTGTCGAGGATCTCGGTCGGCACCACGACGTTGCCCTTGGACTTCGACATCTTCTTGCGGTCCGGGTCCACGATGAATCCCGAGATCATCGCGTGCGACCAGGGCGCAGCGTGGTTCTCGAAGTGGGCGCGAACCACGCGGGAGAAGAGCCAGGTCCGGATGATGTCGTGCGCGTGGGTGCATAGATCCATGGGGAAGACCCGCTCGAACAGGTCGGGATCGGTCTCCCAGCCGCCGGCGATCTGTGGGGTGAGCGAGGACGTCGCCCAGGTGTCCATGACATCCGGGTCGCCGACGAAGCCGCCCGGCTTGCCGCGCTGAGCCTCCTCGTAGCCGCGGGGGGCCTGGGTCGAGGGGTCGATCGGCAGTTCCGCCTCGGTGGGCATCAGCGGGTGGGCGTAGTCCGGTTCGCCCTCGTCGTCCAGCGGGTACCAGACCGGGAACGGGATGCCGAAGAACCGCTGCCGCGAGACCAGCCAGTCGCCGTTGAGGCCGCTGACCCAGTTGTCGTAGCGGTGGTGCATGTGACTGGGCAGCCACTGGACCTCGGCGCCGCGGGCGATCATCTCCGAGCGCAGGGCGGCGTCCCGGCCGCCGTTGCGGATGTACCACTGGCGCGTCGAGACGATCTCGAGCGGCTTGTCGCCCTTCTCGTAGAAGTTGGCCATCCGCTGAGTCGGTTGCGGCTCGCCCTCGAGGTCGCCGCTCTCGCGAAGCATGGCGACCATCTCTTCGCGGGCGGAGAAGACGGTCTTGCCGGCCAGGCGCTCGTAGGCTTCACCGGCCTGCGCCAGCCACGCGGGCGTCTCGCGGGTGAACCGCCCGTCGCGGCCGATCACGGTGCGCACGGGCAGGTCGAGTTCACGCCACCAGGTGACGTCGGTCAGGTCGCCGAAGGTGCAGCACATGGCGATCCCGGCGCCCTTGTCCATCTCGGCGGCAGCGTGCGCCACCACGGGGATCTCCACCCCGAAGACGGGCGAGGCGACGGTGGTGCCGAACAGGGACTGATAGCGCTCGTCGTCGGGGTGGGCGATGAGGGCGACCACGCTGGGGATCAACTCGGGGCGGGTCGTCTCGATCGGGACCGCGGTGCCGTCGGGACGGTGGAACGCGACTCGGTGGTAGGCGCCGGCGTAGTCACGGGCCTCGAGTTCGGCCTGGGCGACAGCGGTCTGGAACGTGACGTCCCACAGCGTGGGTGCCTCTTGCAGGTAGGCCTCGCCGCGGGCGAAGTTGCGCAGGAACGCGCGCTGGCTGACTCGCTGGGCGTCCGGACCGATGGTCGTGTAGGTCATTGACCAGTCGACCGAGAGCCCCAGCTTTCGCCACAGCGACTCGAAGACCTTCTCGTCCTCCTCCACCAACTGCTCGCACAGTTCGATGAAGTTGGGTCGGCTGATCGAGATCTGCCGCTTCGGATCCGGCTTCTCCGGAGGAGTGAACTCGGGGTCATAGGGCAACGACGGGTCGCAACGGACGCCGTAGTAGTTCTGCACTCGGCGCTCGGTCGGCAGACCGTTGTCGTCCCAGCCCATGGGGTAGAAGACCGACTTGCCCTTCATCCGCTGGTAGCGGGCGATCAGGTCGGTGTGGGTGTAGGAGAAGACGTGTCCGACGTGCAGCGAGCCACTCACCGTCGGAGGAGGTGTGTCGATGGAATAGACGTTCTCGCGGGGCTGAGTGCGGTCGAAGGCATAGGTCGATTCGGCCTTCCACCGCTGCGACCAGGTGGCCTCGAGTCCCTCCAGTCCAGGCTTGTCCGGTACGACGACCGGGCGCGGTGCGTCCGTCGTGTCCGGGGCCTGTTCAGGGAGGAGGTCAGTCATGCCCACGATCGTATGGTGGCGAGGTCCCCGGCCCGAAAACGGCCCACGGCACCACCAGCACCGCTAGCCTGCATGAGTAACAGGATTGGCAGACCACGGATGGGGGACCGATGTCGTCGCTGACGACAGAAGTCGGGCTGCCCCGGGCACGCACCGGGTGCGATGTTCAGCGCGTCGACGTCGTCACCGAAGCGATCGGTGACTTCGGCGCTCGCTACCTCGACCGCGTCTACACCCGAGCCGAGCAGGACGGTTGTCGACTCGGTGGCCCTGCCTCGCTGGCGGCGCGGTTCGCGGCGAAGGAGGCGGTCTTGAAGTTGATCGGCACCGCCGACGGCGTGGACCTTCGCGAGGTCGAGATCCTGACGCCCACGGGGCGTCCCGAGGTGCGCCTGAGGGGCCGGGCGGCCGAATTGGCCGCAGATCTGGGCTTGCGCGCCGAAGACATTGACGTCAGCCTCAGCCACAGTGGTGATCTCGCGCTAGCCGTGGCCGCGGCCGTGATCTCGCGTCTTCCCGACGCGGCGGCGCCCGCAGATCGGCACGCTCGTTCGACATCCCACCCGCACAGTCCCAAGGAAAGTGGAGTTCATGACTGACCTCACCGTGAAGGAACGGATCCGGGCGATCCTGGCCGACCACGCGAAACTGGGCACGGATGCCACTGCGCTGTCCGACACCGACGACCTCTACTCGGCGGGCATGACCTCGCACGCCTCGGTGACCGTGATGCTGGCCTGCGAGGACGAGTGGGACATCGAGTTCCCGCAGCAGATGCTCAAGAAGAGCACCTTCTCCTCCGTGGGGGCCATCGCCGAGGCGTTGGCCGAACTTGAGATCACCGATGAGTCGGTCGCCTCATGAAGCTCGCCGACGAACACGAAGGACTGGCCGAGTTGGTGGACCTCGGGCGCCGGATCGGCCGTGAGGTGGCCGCGGTGCACGCGGTCGATGTCGATGTGAACGCGCGGTTCCCCCAGGAGACCATCGACGCCTTCCGCGCCGAGGGGCTCCTCGGCGCCCTGGTGCCGGTCGAGCTGGGTGGACTCGGCCACGACCTCCGGCAGGCGGCGACGGTGGTGCGCGAGGTCGCGAGGCACTGTGCGTCCTCCGCGATGATCTTGGCGATGCACCACATCCAGGTCGCCTCGATCGTGCGTCATGGCAAATCGCCCAAGGTTGCGGACTACATCCGCCGGATCGCTGGGGAGCAACTCCTGCTGGCCTCGGCCACCACTGAGATCGGCATCGGCGGCAACACCCGCAACTCGACCTGCTACGTCGAACGGGATGGTTCGTCGTTCCGTCTGACCAAGCAGGCACCGGTGATCTCCTACGGTCAGTACGCCGACGCCATCATCGCCACGGCGCGACGCAACGAGGAGAGCGCGCCGAGCGACCAGGTGATGGTGATCTGCGAGTCGGACGCGGTGAGCCTGACTCCGATCTCGGGCTGGGACACCCTCGGTTTCCGGGGCACCTGCTCGCTCGGGTTCACCCTCGAGGCCACCGGCGATGGCGAACTCGTGCTCGACGACTCCTTCGGTGACATCTCCTCGGCGACCATGCTCCCGACCTCACACCTGCTGTGGTCGTCGCTGTGGCTCGGGCTTGCCGAAGAAGCCTCGTGGCGAGCCCAGCGCTTCGTGCAGAAGGCCGCGCGCCGTGACCTCAACCAGAGCCCCCCCGGCGCCACCAGGCTGGCCGCGCTGATGGTGACCCGGCAGCAGTTCGCCTCGTCCATCGACGCGCTGATGAGCCGCTACCTCGAGATCCAAGACGATGCCGAGGAGACGAGTTCGATCGACTTCATGGTCGCCATCAACACCTTGAAGGTCTCGGCGAGCACGTTGGTGGTCGACATCGTCAACCAGGCGCTGCTGATCGTCGGCATCGCCGGCTACCGCGAGGACTCGGAGTTCACCCTCGGTCGGATCCTCCGGGATGCCCACGGCGCCGCGGTGATGGTCAACAACGACCGCATCGCCGGCAACACCGCCCAACTCGCCCTCATGCAGAGGGAGGCCTGATGGCGGCACCATTCGCCACCCAGGACGACCTCCGAGCAGCCCTCTTCGACGCCGGCCTGCTGATTCCCACCCGAACCCAGGGGCTGCTCCACCGCTCCGGGGACTTCGAGCGAGTCGTCCAGGGGGTCGAGCGGTACGCCGCCGCACAGCGGACCGACCAGACGGCTCCGCGGCGTTGGTTTCCGCCGCTGATGCCACGTGAGGAGTTCCTGCTCACCGACTACCTGCGCTCCTTCCCGGACTTGATCGGTTCGATCGACGTGTTCACCGGCAGCGACAAGGAGCATCGCGAACTGCTCTCGCACCTCGACGAGCACCGCGACTGGACCCAGTCTCTGCACCCGGCCGAGGTGGTGTTGAGTTCCTCGATCTGTCACAGCCTCTATGGCACGCTCTCGACCGACATCCCGCAGGGCGGTCTGCTGACCGAATGCTGTGGGTTCGCGTTCCGCCACGAGCCGAGCATGGACCCGTCGCGGATGCAGTCGTTCCGGATGTATGAGTTCGTCCGGGTCGGCACCCCCGCCGAGGCGGTTGCGCACCGCGACGAGTGGCTTCAGCGCGGCCTTGAAGCGCTGGCCGCGCTCGGGTTGGACGTGCGCAGCGATGCGGCCAACGACCCCTTCTTCGGTCGAGTCGGACGCATGCTGGCGGCCAACCAACTCACCTCGGAACTGAAGTACGAGATCCTCATCGACCTCAACGACGCGAAGTCGACGGCCATCTCCTCGGCCAACTACCACGAGGATCACTTCGGGTTGCCGTTCGGAATGCGCACCGCCGACGGCGCGGTCGCGCACAGCGCCTGCTTCGGATTCGGACTCGAGCGCATCACGATCGCGCTCTTCGCCACGCACGGCATGAGCCTCTCCGGGTGGCCACAGGAAGTGCGGACCACACTGGAATGTTGAGTTGAGCGTGCCGAGCACCGACACCGCAGCGCGGGCCGTTCACACCCAGGTGTGGTTCGGTCCGGCTGAGCGCCCCCTTTTTGGCTGGGTGTCGATGCCGGCCGGTGCGGTGGCTCGAGGTGGGGTGATCCTGTGCCCGCCGATGGGCGAGGAGGCCCGCGCCGCCCATCGAACCTTCCGCCGACTGGCCGAGGAGCTGGCTGACCAGGGGCTGGTGGCCCTCCGCTTCGACTACGACGGGACCGGTGACTCCGCGGGAGGACAAGGTGGCCCCGGACGCGTGGACGCGTGGCTGGCCAGCATCGAATCTGCTCGGCAGTTCCTCCTGGGACTAGGCGTGGACGAGGTCAGTGCCGTCGGGATGCGACTCGGCGCCACCTTGGCGGCGCATGCCGCTGCCCTGTCCGGCGGCTTCGGATCTCTGGCGCTGTGGGATCCGTGCCAGAGCGGACGCACGTTCATCCGTGAGGGTGAGGCCCTCTTCATGATGGGTGAGGGCGACGGTCGCGAGCACGAGCCGGGGTTTCGGCACACACCCGGCTTCCAGTACGACGACGACACCGCCACCCAGATGCGCCGCATCGACTTCGGCAAGCTCGCGACCCAGCAGCCCCTGGCCGACCGGGTCATGCTGCTCACCCGTGAGGACCGGCCGGCCCCGGCGGTGATCGAGGAGCGGATCCGTCGCGAACCCGGCGAGCTCGCTTTCGAGCCGGCAACCGGGCAGGCCGAACTGCTCGACGTGGGACCCAGCGACGGTCGAGTCCCCGAGCAGGCTCTGCGATCGATCATCGCATGGCTGGTCTCCGGGGCCGGCGAGCCCGTTCCCGTGAAGCCGGCGCACGAGACCTGCGCCCGGGTGGCGGCGAGCGAGACC
>JBFIDC010000158.1:0-7805 GCA_041581495.1 Nocardioides sp.
AGGTTCAAGAGACCGACGAGCGGCTCGGCGAGTCACCGGCCACGGACCCGGATCCGACCAAGCAGCGTCGTGAGTTGGTCGATCTGATCGTTCAGCGCGGCGCAACACGCGGCTATGACGTGGTGGTCGCCGGACCGGTCGGGAGCGAGGGGGGCACGATCTCGGGGGGCGGAACCGAGGCGAGCCCGCACCTCGACCTCGACAGCGTGCCGGCACGGCTCGAGGAGCATTTCGCGGAGATCAACGATCCGGCGTGGACCTACACCCGGATCGGCGCCATCGACGAGTCAGGGGCGGTGATCTCATCCGAGCCCGGCATCGTCGTCGGGAACCAGGTCCGTCTGCCCGCCGACGGTCGCGCCTACACGCTCTACTTCTTGTTCCCGCTCGACGAAGAGCAGCAGACGATGGGGTTGGTGGCCCGGGCCCTGTTGACAGCCGGCGGACTGCTGCTGGTGCTGGTGGCCGGTTTGACCTGGCTGGTGACCCGCCAAGTCGTCACGCCGATCCGACTCGCCCGGCGAGTCGCCGAGCGGCTCGCGGCTGGACAACTCACCGAACGGTTGCGGGTGTCGGGAGAAGACGATCTGGCCCGCTTGGCCACCTCCTTCAACCAGATGGCCGCCAGCCTGCAGCGCCAGATCCGGCAACTCGAGGAACTCAGCCGGGTCCAGCGCCGTTTCGTCTCCGATGTCTCTCACGAGCTGCGGACCCCGTTGACGACGGTGCGGATGGCGGGCGACGTGTTGCACGACGCCCGGGATCAGTTCGACCCCGCGACGGGACGCGCCGCTGAGTTGTTGCAGGCGGAGTTGGATCGCTTCGAGACGCTGCTGGCCGACCTGTTGGAGATCAGCCGCTTCGACGCCGGCGCCGCGGTGCTCGACCTCGATGATGTGAATCTCGCCGACGTCGCCCGCCGGGTCGTCGACAGCACCAAGATCGTCGCGGAGCAGCGCGGAGTCGAACTGGTCGTCCGCGCGCCGAAGGTGCCCTGTCTGGCCGAGGCGGACGTGCGTCGCATCGAGCGAGTGGTGCGCAACCTGGTCAACAACGCCATCGACCACGCCAGGCCCGCCGACGCCCCCGGCCCCGGACGGGTGGTGGTGCGGGTCGAGAGCGATGCGCACGCCGCCGCGATCGCGGTGCGGGACTACGGCATCGGTCTGCAAGGGGGAGAGGCCGCGATGGTCTTTAACCGCTTCTGGCGCGCCGACCCGGCCCGAGCCCGCACCAGCGGCGGGACCGGCTTGGGTCTGGCGATCGCGCAGGAGGACGCGCACCTGCACGGAGGCTGGCTCGAGGCGTGGGGTGAGGCGGGCGCGGGATGCCAGTTCCGGCTGACGCTGCCGCGTCGCAACGGTGACGTGCTCACGGGCAGTCCGCTGCCACTGGTGCCGACGGACCGGCCCGCGGGTGCCACCGCCGGTATGCCCGCCGAGGTGAGCGCCGAATGACAGGGGTACGCAGCGGGGTGGCGAAACGCGCGGGGTTCGTGACGCTGGCACTGGCGATGCTGGCCGGGCTGACCGGTTGCGTCGGCCTGCCTGACGATGGGCCGGTCGTCGAGTCCCAGATCGCCGGCGGCGGCACTGCGACCGAAGCCATGGCGATCAACCCCGTCGGTCCGCAGCCGGGACAGTCCCCGGCAGAGGTGGTCAAGGGGTTCCTTGATGCCATGCAGGCCACTCCGATCCGCACCGACGTCGCCCGGCAGTTCCTCAGCACCGTGTCGCAGGCGAGTTGGGACCCGACCGCGACCATCACCTACATCGATGCCTCACTGCCGCAGACCGCGGGCGGGTCCTCGGTCGTCGTGACGCTCTCCGGAGCCGATCGGATCGACCCGCGGGGCGCCTGGCAGGGGGCCCTGCGTCCCGCCCAGAGCGAACTCGCCTTCACCGTCGTCAGAGACGGCGAGGACTTCCGCATCTCGCAGCCACCGGACGCCCTGATCGTCCCGCAGACCTGGTTCGTGCAGCGGTTCCGTCAGGTCTCGCTCTACTTCTTCGAACCCACCGGTCAGGTGTTGGTGCCCGACCCGGTCTTCGTCCCCCGCGGGGCCGACCTCGCCTCGATCCTGGTGCAGCGACTGATCGCCGGGCCGGCCACCCCGCTACGCGGCTACGTCCGCAACCTGCTCGACCTCGGTGTCGACTCATCCTCGCTCGAGGTCCCGGTCTCATCGGCGGGGGTGGCCACGATCGATCTGGTCGGGGAGGACCTCGAGGTCCCCGACGACGTCGACCGCGATCTCCTCCTGGCTCAGCTCACCTGGACCCTGAGGCAGGACACGTCGGTCGACGCGGTGCGGGTGCGCTTCAACGGCACCGACCTCACCGCGGGATCGGGTGGCGTCAACGTGTCCACCGGTGGGCGGTTCGCGCCCTACGACGCAGACGCGAGCACTCTGCTCTTCGGCCTCGATGAGGGGCGCCTGGTCGCGGGCGGCGCGCAGAACCTCGCACCGGTCAGTGGGCCCTTCGGCCAGGGCGATCTTGCGCTGCGCACGATCACTCCGGACCTCGGCGGGTCGCGCGCGGCGGGCGTCACCGAGGACGGCACGGCGATGTTCGTCGGCGTGGTGCGGACCTCGGATGTCGATGCGGCCCAACTCACCCAGGTCGTCGCCGGTGGGACCTCGCTGCTTCCCCCGTCCTGGGACTTCAGCGGACGACTCTGGATCGTCGACCGGCGAGCCGACGGCGCAGTGGTCAGCTACGTCAACCGCGAGACCACCTCGGAGCTCACGATCCCCGGGGTCTCAGGCGAGGACGTGAAGTCCTTCCTGGTTTCGCGTGATGGGTCTCGGCTCGTCGCGGTGATCAGGGGGCGCAGCGAGGACGTCGTGGTGGTCAGCCGGTTGCTGCAGAACTCCGACGGCAGGGTGGTGGGTGCCCTGGAGGCCCAACAGGTCGACGTCCAGGGCGGACGCGGTCTGCGGATCCGCGACATGACCTGGCTCTCACCCACCAGCATCGTCGTGTTGCACCCCATCGGACCTCGGTTGTTCCAGGTGAGGTCCGCCTCCGTCGACGGTGCACCGAGCGGACTCGATGACCTCTCGGTGACCCTCGACGGCAAGATCACCGGCCTCGCGGGATCCCCCGACCCGCGGTTGGACACCTATGCCATCTCCGAGGAGGCGTTGATCTACCTCGTCGGGCCAGGTGGCGGTGAGGTTGCGATCAGGCCGGGACTGACCAGCTTGGGTTATGTCGGATAGCCCGCTTTCCACAACGCCGTAGATCTCGGTTGCGCGCGGCCCGCTGCTTCGGTCGAGTGGGGAGGTGTCGCAACTGGTGCCTGGTGCCGTGGACCTGCTCCTCGGCGGGAGATGCGTCGGGTGTGAACTCCCGGGGCGCACCCTGTGCCCGAGGTGTCGCCGAGGCCTACCGACCGCCGCTCATCAGGTCTGGCCCCGGCCCTCGCCACCGGGGCTGGCCACCACGTGGGCGGCGGCCGACTACGACGGAACGCCGCGAGCGCTGGTCATCGGCTTGAAGGAGCATCGACTGCTCGGCTTGGCGGCCCCGCTGGGTGACCTGCTCGCCCACGCTCTGGCAGCCGCCGTCCCGGCGGGACCAGTGGTGTTGGTTCCGGTCCCATCAAGGCCCAGTTCGGTGCGATCGCGCGGCCACGACTCGACCCTGACGATCACCCGACGGGCCGCTCGGCGGTTGAGTCAGGGTCGAGGAGCGGTCCCGGTCGTCTCCTTGCTGGCGCTCCGGCCAGGGGTGGTCGATCAGGCCGGACTGAGCGCCCCCGAGCGGGCGGCCAACCTGGCCGGGTCGATGTGTGTGCCCACGTCTCGCCTGCGCCGTCTCGCGGCGACCCTGCCGCGGGTTCGAGTGGTGGTCTGCGACGACGTGCTGACCACTGGTTCGACGGCGCGCGAAGCGCAGCGCGCCCTGGAGGCGGTCGGGCTGAGTGTGAGTGCGATCGCGGTGGTCGCCGCCACTCGTCGGCGAGGCGCCGGCAGCCAGTTGGCGTGACCACGTCGTGGGATGTTGCTCAGCGTTTGGGCAACTCCCTTTCGTAGCGTTGGTCCGGCGAGTAACGTCACAGCATGAAGGTCACCCGGGTCCGAGTCGGCGCCGATCAGGCGCCCCGCCGGGAGCGAAGACGGCATTGACCTGTCCTTGACTGTCTGCCAAGTCAGTGGGCGGATCGGGTTTGGCAACCCGAGACGACCAGGAAGTCCGAACGAGGAGGATGCACATGGAAGTTGTGGTCACCGGGCGGCACATCGAGTTGAGCGAGCGCTATCGCGCCCACGTCGAGGAGAAGTTGGGACGGCTGGAGAAACACGACCACCGGATCATGCGTGTCCAGGTCGTCGTCGAGCAGGAGCGCAATCCGCGGCAGCACGATCGCGCGGTGAAGGTGGAACTGACGGCCCATTCGAAGGGGCCGGTGATCCGCGCCGAGGCGGACGCCGTGGACAAGATGGCGGCCCTCGACCTGGCTTTGGACAAGATGGCGGCCCAGATGAGGCGCGCCGCCGATCGTCGTCGCGTGCATCACGGCCGGCACTCGCCGGTGTCGGTTGGCGAAGCACTCGCCGAGCAGGCGGAGGTTCGGCCCGAGCCCAGCGACGAGCCCGTCGTCTCTGACCGCCAGGTCGGCCCGATCACGGTGACCGGTGACGGTCCATTGGTGGTCCGGGAGAAGACCCACCACGCGAGCCCGATGACGCTGGACCAGGCCCTGTACGAGATGGAACTGGTGGGTCACGACTTCTACCTGTTCGTCGACAAGGAGAGTGAGCGCCCCGCCGTCGTCTATCGCCGACGTGGCTATGACTACGGCGTGATCTCGCTCGACGTGGACGGGTCCTAGCCCGATCGCCCCCAGGGCCAGTGCAGGGCCAGTGCAGGGCCAGTGCGGGCCCGTTCGGGCCCCGGGGCGCCGCCAGGTGATCGTTCGTGCGGTTGACCATGGTCCGAACGGATCATGGTCAACTGGTGGCCCATGCCCCATATGTGCCCCCAAGTGACTCACATGACCACCCGTTCGTGTCATGATGACGTGTGACCGAGACGCGCGCAGTCGCGACTGATCCCATCCGAATCCTGGTGGTCGACGACCAAGAACTGTTTCGGCGTGGGCTGACCATGCTGCTCGGCGCCGAGCCCGGCCTCGTCGTGGTCGGCGAGGCCAGCGATGGCCTGGAAGGCACCAGCCTGGCGGCAACGGCGGCTCCTGACGTCGTCCTCCTCGACATCCGGATGCCCAAACGGTCCGGCATCGAGGCGTGCGTGGCGATCAAGGAGGCAGTGCCGACGGCCAAGATCCTCATCTTGACGGTCTCTGATGAGGAGGCCGACCTGTATGAGGCGGTCAAGAGCGGCGCCTCCGGGTACCTCCTCAAGGACTCCTCGATCGAAGAGGTCGCCCAAGCCATCCGTGTGGTCGCCGACGGCCAATCACTGATCAGCCCCTCGATGGCGGTCAAGTTGATCGACGAGTTCAAGCAGATGTCGCGTCCCGAACGCGACCACGTCTCGGGTCTGAAGCTGACCGACCGTGAACTCGAAGTCCTTCGCCTCGTGGCCAAAGGCATGAACAACCGCGAGATCGCTCGCGATCTGTTCATCTCCGAGAACACCGTCAAGAACCACGTGCGCAACATCCTCGAGAAGCTCCAACTCCACTCGCGCATGGAAGCTGTCATGTACGCGGTGAAGGAAAAGCTCCTCGATCTTCCCTGAGTCAGGCACGGGGGGAGCACCTAGGCTCGACCACCACGGGCAGTCGGTGCTGCGTGGTTCTATCGCTGCGTGCAATCACTCTCGCGCGCCCAGGCACGTCGCATCGCGCTCGCGGCCCAGGGGTTCAACGATCCGCCGCACGCGGCGCCCACGATGCGCACCTTCGATCGCACCCTGAAGCGCACCGGCGTGCTCCAGGTCGACTCGGTCAACGTCCTGCAACGCGCGCACTACATGCCGCTCTACTCGCGAATGGGTGGCTACGACACCGACCTCCTGGCTCGTGCCCAGCACGGCACCCCGCGCCGGATCGTGGAGTACTGGGCGCACGTTCAGGCGTTCATGCCGGTCGACCTGTGGCCGGTGATGCAGCACCGGATGGCGCGCTATCGGGCCACCCGTGGCAAGTGGTGGCGTGGTGTGTCAGACGAGGTCGTTCGCGTGTTGCTGGCCGAGATCGCTGACCGGGGTGCCTCGACTGCCCGCGATCTGGAGGCGCTGGTCAGTTCCGGGCCCCGGTCAAAGCAACACTGGGGCTGGAACTGGTCCGAGGCCCGCAAGGGTCTGGACTTCCTCTACATGGTCGGCGATGTCGCCATCGCCGGACGCAACTCGCAGTTCGAGGTCTGCTACGACCTCCCCGAACGGGTGATTCCGGCCGACGTTCTGGCGCGACCGACTCCCTCGCCGGCCGATGCCCATCTGGAACTGGTGCGGCGCGCGGCACGCTCCCACGGGGTGGCCAGCACCAAGTGCCTGGCCGACTACTACCGCATGTTGCAGGCGCCGGTGAAGGACGCGGTGAGCCGACTGGTCGAGGAGGGCGAACTGATCCCGGTCGCCGTCGAAGGGTGGACCAAGCCCGGCTACCTGCATCGCGATGCCGCCCTGCCGCGGCGCGTCAAGGCGCGGGCACTGCTGAGCCCGTTCGATCCGGTCGTGTGGGAGCGCGAGCGCACCGAGCGGCTCTTCGACTTCCGCTACCGAATCGAGATCTATACCCCGGCCGAGCAGCGTGTCCACGGCTACTACGTCCTGCCCTTCTTGCTGCGCGACGAACTGGTCGCGCGCGTCGACCTCAAAGCGGATCGCACCCGGAGCGTGCTGGTGGTCCACTCCGCCTGGGCCGAGCCGGGTGCGCCGGCCGACACCGCCGAGCAACTGGCAGCCGAACTGGCCACCCTCGCCGCCTGGCTGGGCCTGAGCGAGATCGTGGTCGGACAGCGCGGCGACCTGGCAGCGACGCTGGCCCAGGCGCTGGCGAGCACCGCTGGGGAACGCTCCTGACCTTTCGACCGTTACGATCTACGACGGCGCCCTGCGCCCCTTTGCCGCGTGCCTCGCGGCCGCTGACGTCGACCCAGGAGTTCTGTTTCCGTGCCTGCCATTCTCGACAAGCTCCTCCGCATCGGAGAGGGCAAGATCCTGCGTCAGCTCGAGCACGTCGCCACGGCGGTGACTGCCATCGAGGACGACTTCCTCGCCATGAGCGACGACGAGTTGCAGGGCATGACGGCCGAGTTCAAGAAGCGGCTCGCCGACGGCGAGACCCTCGATGACCTGATGCCCGAGGCCTTCGCCACGGTGCGTGAGGCGGCCCGCCGCGTCCTGGGTCAGCGGCACTTCGACGTCCAGGTCATGGGCGGCGCGGCGCTGCACCTTGGCAACATCGCCGAGATGAAGACCGGTGAGGGCAAGACGCTGGTCTCGACCCTGCCCGCCTACCTCAACGCGTTGACCGGCGAGGGCGTCCACGTCGTCACGGTCAACGACTACCTCGCCAAGTTCCAGTCGGAGTGGATGGGACGGGTCCACCACTTCCTGGGTCTGACGGTGGGCGTGATCCTTCCGGAGATGCGCCCCGACGAGCGCCGCGAGGCCTACGCGTGCGACATCACCTATGCCACCAACAACGAACTCGGCTTCGACTACCTGCGCGACAACATGGCCGGCTCGATCGAGGAGTGCGTCCAGCGGGGCCACAACTTCGCCATCGTCGATGAGGTCGACTCGATCCTCATCGATGAGGCGCGGACCCCGCTGATCATCAGCGGGCCGACCCAGGACGAGGTCAAGTGGTACGGCGAGTTC
>JBFIDC010000159.1:0-7754 GCA_041581495.1 Nocardioides sp.
GGCCCGGCTCCGTGGTCGGGTGGGTGCCGCTCAGATCCGGCTGGAACTCGTCGGCATAGAGGGGGAACCTCGGCGGCGGAGGAGGCTCGCTTGCCGGTGGTGGCGTGCGCGGTGGCCGGTGGACCACCGGTGGGGCGGCCTCGACCGGTGCGGCCTCGATGGGTGCGGCCTCGACAGGTGCGGCCTCGACGGGTGCGGTGGGCGGTGGCGTCGGCGGGATCCGTTCGGCCGTCGCCTCCTGCCAGGGGGGCTCCTCGGCTTCGTCGGGCTCGTGAAGCGGTGCACCAGCTGGGGGCAGCACATGCTTGCCCGCGGTCAACGGGTCGGGGGTGGAGGCGCCGATGGCGTGCCCGCAGTTGGTGCAGAACCGTCCAAGACCGAGCTGGTGGCCGCACTGGGTGCAGTGCTTCACAGCACTCCTTCGGTCTCGGTTCACTCGACGAATGTGGCTGCTGGGCGCCACTGGGACGGCCCACAGCCTACTGAGCGCAGAAGGCCGGGCGGCGCTACCTGACGCGCGTGGCGGCGGTGGCGAGTTTGCGACCGACCACTGCCGGCATCCGACGCACCACTTGGGCCAGTTCACGCAGATCGGAGTCGACGAGTGCCTGGGGGCCGTCGCACAGGGCGGTCTCGGGTCGTGGATGCACATCGACGATGAGCCCATCGGCTCCCACGGCGATCGCGGCCCGGGACAGGGGCACGACCAGGTCCTTGCGGCCCGCCGCGTGCGAGGGGTCGACGATGATGGGCAGGTGACTGGTCGCCTGCACCACTGGCACGGCTGAGATGTCCAGGGTGTTGCGGGTGGATGGTTCGAAGGTCCGGATCCCGCGCTCGCACAGCACCACGTCGAGGTTGCCGCGCTGGGCGATGTACTCGGCTGCCATGAGCCACTCCTCGACGGTCGCGGTCATGCCGCGCTTCAACAGGACCGGCTTGCCGGCCTCTCCGACGGCCTGGAGAAGACCGAAGTTCGCCATGTTGCGGGTGCCCACCTGGAGCATGTCCGCGTGCTCGGCGACGACTGGCACATCACGCGCATCGACGACCTCGGTGACGATGGGCAACCCGGTGGTGGCCCGCACATCGGCAAGGATCTCGAGACCGGCTAGACCGAGACCTTGGAAGGCATAGGGGGAGGTCCTGGGCTTGAAGGCGCCCCCGCGCAGCAGCGTCGCTCCGGCCCCGCGGGCCATCACGGCCGCCTCGTAGGTCTGCTCGTGGCTCTCGACAGCGCAGGGTCCGGCGATGAACGTGAAGGTCTCGGGGCCGATCGGCACGGCACGGTCACCCTCGCCGACCCACACCGTGGAGCGATCAGGGTGGTGTTGGCGGCTGACGAGTTTGTAGGGGTCCGAGATCCGACGAACGTCGGCAACACCACGAAGGATGCGCAGGTTGAGGTGATGGAAGGACTCGATGTCGCCGACGAGGCCGATGATCGTGCGCACCAGGCCCCGGGACACGAACGCTTCTCCGCCGACCTCCTCGACCCTGGCCACCACCGCAGCGATGTCCTCGTCGGTGGCGTTGGGTGCCATCACCACGACCATGTGCAACCCCTCTCCGCGGACCCTGACAGCCCGATGGGCCATGCCGGGGGATGGGCCACGCGATCCCTGGGTAGTTAACTGGACCGGGGCCCCTCGAGGACGCGGAATCCGCAGTGCGGACAGGTGTTACGCACTCGTGACCGGCTGGTCAGGGAAGTCCGAGTCGGACGCGCCCACTAGACCGCCAGGTGCTGAACCTGGCCGTCGAGCGGCTCGCCTCGGCCCCGGCGGTCGGTGGGGGCGACGACCAACAGCATGGCTCCGACCACCATCAGGCCCCCCACCGCCATCCGCGCCGTGGGTGCCTCGCTGCCCAGCGTGACGGCGAACAGGGCCGCGAAGACCGGTTCCATGCTCATGACGATCGCCGAGGTGGTCGGCGAGAGGTGCGCCTGGGCCCAGGTCTGGGTGAGCAATGCCAGCGCACCCGCGACCAGGGCCATGTAGAGCACCGACCACCAATCGCGCGAGGTGCTGGGCAGGACCACGCCGTCCGGGGCCGTGGCGATCCAGCAGATCGCCGCGATGACGAGAAGTTGCAGCACCGACATGCCGAGCGCCTCGCTCGGTGTCGACCAGGCCCCGAGTCCGACGATGTGCAGCGCATAGATCATCGAGGCGACCAGGGTGATCGCTTCGCCGTAGCCGATCGAGAACCCGTCCAGGGTGAGGACGCCCAACCCGGCCGCGGCGAGCGCGACCGCGCCCCAGACCCATGGGGTGAGCCGGGTCCGAAGGATCAGCGCGGCGAACAGGGGAGTGGCGACGACGTACATGCCTGTGATGAATCCGGAGACACTGGCCGCGGTGTGGGCCAACCCCGCGGTTTGCAGGATCTGAGCGACCCCATAGAGCACACCGAGAACGACGGCGCGGCGTCGCGTGGTCGGTGAGAGTCGGCTCAGCGCCCGCGGGGCCACGGCGAGCATCACCAGGCCGGCGATGGCGAACCGCACGGCCAGGAAGTCCAGGGTGGGCACCCGGTCGAGCAGGTCGCGAATCAGGAAGAAGGTGCTTCCCCACGCCGCGGTCGTGGCCAGGAGTCCGAACGCCGCGAGGAGGGACAGTCGGCGCGTGCTCACGCCCTGATCAGATCAGGTAGAGGGTGACCGTGGAGCCCTTGGGTAGCTCCGTGCCTGACTGGGGGTCGGTGCTGAAGACGAACCCGAGCCCCAGGTAGCCCGGCGCCTTCTGGGTCTTGACCTTGAAACCGAGTGCCTTGAGGGTCTCGGTGGCCGATTCGACTCCCTGGGCTCGCACGCTCGGCACCTCGACCAGTTCCGGCCCGAGGGAGACCAGGAGTTGAACGGTGTCGTTGCGGAAGAGCGTGCCCCCGCGTGGGTCTTGTGAGATCACCAGGCCGCGTGCGACCGAGGTGGAGTAGGTCGAACTCCGCGAGACCTTGAGGCCGCGGTCGGTGAGGACCTCCTCTGCCCGGTCGGCGTCCTTGCCGACCCAGTCTCCGACCTGGAGCGGGCGGCGGCCCTTGGAGACGATCAGGTCGACGATGGCGCCGGGCCGAAGAGTCGTCCCGGGCTTGGGGTCTGAGGAGATGACAATCCCCTTCTTCACGGTCTCCGAGAACCGCGGGATCGACTTCCCGAAGGCCAGTTTGGTGCCCAGGATGACGTCTTGAGCCTCGTCGACGGTGAGCCCAGCCAGTTTCGGCAGGTCGTAGACCTCCTTGCCCAACGAGACGACGATCGCGACCTCGGCTCCGTCGAGAACCCGCTCGCCCGGGCCCGGATCGGTGCTGATCACGCGGCCGCGCTGAACCGTGTCGGAGTAGGCCGCCTCATCGAGGACGACCTCGAGACCGAGACTCTCGAGGCGTTCGGTCGCCTCGGCCTGCGCCAGACCGATCACTCCGGGGGTCGTGGTGTAGCGGGCGTACCCGAACCACCATGCGCCGACCCCGACGGCAGCGGCCACGAGCAGGGCCAGGCTCAGCAGGATCGGGCCGAGGCGGGAGCGGCCCGATCGGCCGGGTCGGCCCGGGCGCTTGTCGGGTTTGCCCTCGCGTGTGGGTGTGGGTGCCAACCGTGCGGGGGGTGCGCCGAGGTCGGCCGCGTGGTGCAGGCTCGCGGTGGGTTCGCGACGTACGACCTCGGCGGTGTCGGTGGGCAGGGCCGGGATCACGGGTCGGGGCCGCAGATCGGAGACCAGATCCGGGTCCTCGACCACCCCGTCGTGCAGAGCCTGGGTGACCCGGCGGAGGTGCTGGAGCAGCACCCCGGAGTCCGCGGGACGCTGCTCGCGGTCGCGCGCGGTCGCCCGAGCGACGAGGGCATCGACGTAGTCGGGGATCCCCGGCACGGCCTGTGACGGGGCGGGGACGTCTTCGTGCACGTGCTTATAGGCCACCTGGATCGGCGTCTCACCCTGGTGTGGCTTGGTTCCGGTCAGCAGTTCATAGAGGATCACGCCGACGGCATAGACATCGGCTCGAGCATCGGAACTGCCCTCGACCACCAGTTCGGGTGCGACGTAGGAGACGGTGCCGATCAGCACACCGGTCGCGGTGTGACGGGTGTTGGCGCTGACCGCCTTGGCCAGTCCGAAGTCGGCCACCTTGACCCTGCCGTCGTCGGCGATCAGCACGTTCTCGGGTTTCACATCCCGGTGCACCAGACCCGCGCGGTGCGCGGAGGCGAGCGCCGAGACCACCGGTTCGAGGAGTCGCAACGCCTTGGCCGGAGCCATGGGCGCCTCTTTGCTGATGGTGTCGCGCAGCGTGTGCCCGGAGATGAGTTCCATCGCGAGGAACACGGTGCCGTCGTCGTTGCCCTGGTCATAGACCGCCACGACGTTGGGGTGGGAGAGTCGCGCGGCGCTGCGGGCCTCGCTGACGAATCGGGCGGCGAACTCGTCGTCGTCGCCCATGCCGGGGTGCATGACCTTGACCGCCACGGTGCGTTCGAGACGCAGGTCGGTGGCCTCATAGACGGTTGCCATGCCGCCGCGGGCGATCCGAGAACGAATCCGGTAGCGACCATCCAGCATCCGCCCGAGCAGGGGATCGGCGGCAGCAGAGGTCACCACAGTGCCCGAGCCGGCCCGACGGGTCGACCCAGGGTTCGTCGCGGCATGCCGGTCCGACACGTCGACCTCCTGCAACCGGATGGGGAAGGTATCCGGGAGGGCCATCCTACGATTCTCGCCGCCCAGGACCCGCTTCGACGCTCCGAGGTGGACGGCGACTCCTTCTCGGCCACCTGAGGGTGCAAACATTCCCCCATGAGCGAACTACCCCTGGCAGAGCACGACCTGGACGCGGTCGTGGATGCCTGGCTTGACTGGTCCGAGGCCGCCAAACTGATGGGCGTCAGCCCGGCCAAGGTCCGCACCATGGTGCGTGATCACGAGTTGGCCTCCGCCGTTCCGGCTCCCGGGCGAGGCCCGCAGATCCCCGCGGCGTTCATCGTCGACGGACTTCCGGTCAAGGGGCTGCCCGGACTGCTGACGGTGCTTCACGACGGCGGCTACGACGACCGTGAGGCGATCGCGTGGCTGCACCTGGATCTGGCCCTCCCGGGTCGGCCGATCGACGCGCTTCGCGAGAATCGTGGAGCCGAAGTCAAGCGCCGCGCCCAGGCCATGGCCTTGTAGTGGCAGCGGCGAAGATCGCGGGCATGACCTGGAACCGGCAGCGAGCCCAAACGCTGCTGATCGTCCTGGCCACGGTCGCCTTCGCGGCCTACCTGCTGGTCTTCGGCGGCGAGGACGACGGTCCGAGAACCGGTGCCCCGACCGCCACTGCATCGAGCCTGCCCTCCACCACAGCGACCGACTCGTCCCACGATGGCGGCGCCGAGGATGGCGTGCGCTCGGGAGACCTGGACCCGGAAACCGGGCTGGTGTGGGTCCGGGAACGCGACCTGCCCTACCTGGCCCAGGACACCCTGGCGCTGATCGATCGGGGCGGCCCCTACCCCTACGACCGCGACGGGATCACCTTCGAGAACCGGGAGGGCATCCTCCCCGACCACGAGCGTGGCTACTACCGCGAATACACAGTGGCCGCGCCGGGCGCGGACAACCGGGGCCCCTTGCGGATCGTGGCGGGCGCCGGCGATGAGTTCTTCTGGACCGAGGATCACTACGCATCCTTCGAACGGATCAGCAGGGAGCAGCGGTGAGCGGTCTCGCAGCCATCCTGGCCGGTCATCTGGAGCCGGGCGTCTACCGGTGGGACGCCGCGTTCGAGCCCGAAGACGTCGCGCACGCGGTCACCGCAGCCGGGTGGCGATTCGGCTACCTCGACGGCTGGGTCGCCGGGTCCGAGGCCGAGTTCCATCAAGGCATTGCGGCAGCTCTCGAGTTCCCCGACTACTACGGCGCCAACCTCGATGCGTTGTGGGACTCGCTGGGCGAGCTGGCCGAGCCGGTCGTCCTGCTCTGGGATGGGTGGGGGCCGCTGGCCCGGGCGACCCCGGACCGGTTCGGGCGGATCCTGGGGGTCCTGCGCGAGCGCAGCGGCGCTGCGGCGACACCGTTCGTGGTCCTGATGCGAGGCGAGGGGCCCGAGATCGAGGTCTCGGAACTCCGCTGAGGCGCCTGGGTGCCTAGACCACTCGGTGGGTGACCGCGCCCGCGAGTTCGCGCAGCACCTCGCGCGCCCGGTCGTCGATCGAGGCGCGATCCAAGGCGCCGAGAGCCAGATCGCCGAGGTGTCCGATCACGCTCTCGACCTGCTCGCGTGCGCCCGATTCCTCGATGATCGCGCGCAGTCGCGCGATCGCGGCGTGGTCCAGTGCGGTGCCGAGAGCGGCGTCGAGTTCGGCGGCGGCGGCCTGCGGCGCGGCATCGAGGGCGAGCGCGATCAGGACGGTGCGCTTGCCTTCGACCAGGTCATCACCGGCGGGCTTGCCGGTGACCTCGGGGTCGCCGAAGACGCCGAGCAGGTCGTCGCGCAGTTGGAACGCCTCGCCGAGCGGCAGCCCGAAGGCGCTCAGGGCCTCGAGAGTCTCGGACCCTGCGCCGGCGAGGGCGGCGCCGATCTGGAGGGGACGTTCGATGCTGTACTTCGCCGACTTGTAGCGCAGCACCGTCATCGCGGTCTCGACGTCGGCCCTGCCCCGCGCCTGAGCGCTGACATCGAGGAACTGGCCGGCGATCACCTCCGACCGACACAGGTCGAAGACCTCGAGGGCCGGGGCCACCGCGGTCAGGGGGAGTCCGCAGCGGCGCAACAGTTCCTCAGACCACGACAGCAACAGGTCGCCGAGCAGGATCGCCCCGGCCGCGCCGTACTGCGTGGCCTCGCCTCGCCACCCGGCGCGCTGATGCTCGCCCTGGAAGGTTCGATGGCTCGACGGGTTGCCGCGCCGGGTGTCCGAGGCGTCCATCAGGTCGTCGTGGACCAGGGCGCTGGCATGGAGCAACTCGAGCGCCGCGCAGGCGCGGATCGCCGCCGCCGGGTCGGTGGGTGTGGCCACGGCGTGGTGCCCCCACCAGCAGAACGACGCCCTGAACCGCTTCCCGCCGGTGACCGAGGTGCGCGCCTGAACCAGCAGCCGCGAGGCGTCCGCTCCCAGCGGTTCGAGGCGCTCTGCCTGGACGTCGAGGAACTCGTCGAGGGCCGTTTGCACCTGTGCTCGGAAGTCGTCGGCGTTCCACCTCGGGTTCACCAGCATGAGACTAGGGGGCGCTCAGGATTGGGTCTGAGTTGGCTCCCTCGCAGAGAATCGAGCCATGGCCATCGGTCGCGGACGCAGTATCGGGGAGTTGTTGGCCCAGGGCGAGCACTCGTACTCCTTCGAGTTCTTCCCACCCAAGGACGAGGCCGGCGAGGCCCAACTGTGGGAAGCCATCAGCGCCCTCGAGCCCTACCACCCCACGTTCGTGTCGGTGACCTACGGCGCCGGGGGTTCGACTCGCGGCACCACCGTGCGGATCACCGGCCGGATCGCTGCCGAGACCTCCTTGACGCCCGTGGCGCACCTGACCTGTGTCGGGCACACCCGCGAAGAGCTCGAGCAGATCCTCGACACGTACCACGAGGCCGGCGTCCAGCACCTGATGGCGCTGCGGGGCGACCCGAGTGACGGGCCGCGGGCCCCGTGGGTCGCGACGCCCGGGGGTCTCGACTACGCCAGTGAACTGGTGGAACTCGCGCGGGCGCGCGGCGACTTCCGCATCGGTGTGGCCGCCTTCCCCGAGGGACACCCCTCCGCGCAGTCCCTCGACCAGGACGCC
>JBFIDC010000160.1:0-7725 GCA_041581495.1 Nocardioides sp.
ACGGCGCCCAGCTTCGCGCCGGCGTCAACGGCTCGGTGGCCAACGGGTTGCAGCACGCCACCGTCTCCACCGGCGTGAGCGTCAACAAAGACTTTGACATGCGTCTATGTTGACAGTCATCAATGTCTGAGGCAACCTTGGATATCGACAGTCATCAATATCTCTCTGGAGGATCCAATGTCCCGTGTTCAACTGGCCCTCAATGTCACCGACATCGACGAGGCCGTCGCGTTCTACTCAGCACTGTTCGGCACCGAGCCGGCCAAGCGCCGCCCCGGCTATGCGGGCTTCGCGGTGGTCGACCCGCCGCTCAAGTTGGTTCTCCTCGAGAACGACAACCCCGGCGGGACCGTGAACCACCTCGGCATCGAGGTCAGCGACGTCGACGAGGTCGACGCCCAAGAAGCTCGCTTGAGCGAACTCGGCTTCGCCACCCGCGACGAGCGCGGCACCACGTGCTGCTACGCCAAGCAGGACAAGTTCTGGGTCGAGAACTCACCGCACGGTGAGAAGTGGGAGATCTACACCGTGCTGGCCGACAGCGCGACGTTCAACGACAGCGAAGCTCCCCAAGGCGAGGCGACCCAGTGCTGCGGGGAGACCCAAGAAGCCGAGCCGGCTGCCTGCTGCTGATCCTCGCCGCGGTCCCCAGCAGACCCTTGGGGGCTAGTACCAGCCGCGGGACTGGCTGTGGCTCCACGCGCCGCAGGGCGAGCCGTAGCGGTCCTCGATGTAGCCGAGACCCCACCGGATCTGGGTGACCGGGTTGGTGGCCCAGTCGGCGCCGGCCGAGGACATCTTCGAGCCGGGCAACGCCTGCGGGATGCCGTACGCCGAGGACCGCGGGTTGTCGGCGTTGACCCGCCAGTTGGACTCGCGAGTCCACAGGGAGTCCAGGCAGCCGAACTGGTCGGCGCTGAAACCGAACTCGGCGAGCAACGCCTTGGCCACCACCCGCGGATCCTCATCGGCGAGGTCCTCGGTGCGGGTCAGGGCGTTGTCGATCGTCGAGTCGCCGATCGCGAGGGCGTCGGCCTTGACAGGGTCGGCCGCCACGCGGCGGTCAGAGCGGGTCACGACGTCGTTGCGGGCGCTCGTGGCTGCCTGGATGTCGGCGGCGATGCGAGCCGGATCGGGAACCGTGGCGGCCGCGTTGGCAGCGGGGCTCAGCCCGGCGGTGACAGCCGGGCCGCCACCCAGGCCGGCCATGGCGCCGCCGCTGACCGCGAGTCCGGTGGCCACCACAGCCATCGTGGAGAGCGCGAGTGAGGAGCGCAGTGTCGCGCGGGGTGCCTTGTGGGCACCGGGAGCGCGATGCTTCGGCTCGTAGCGTTCACTCGTCGACACAGGTAGGACAACTCACTGGTAGGCGATCAGTTACGTCTGCGTGGGTTGGCTCACGCGCGCGTGAGGCTCCCCGACCCCGCCCCACCATGCATGAGGCGGAGGAGGCGCGCAAACCGAACGCTCAACTTGATGGGAGAGGTTTGACTCACAGCCCACATCCGTCACATCCGTCACAGGAGGGCGGGCTCGGCGGCTCACACGGTCACGTTCTCCAACATCTCGGTGACCAGCGCCGCGATCGGGGATCGCTCCGAGCGGGTCAGGGTGACGTGGGCGAACAGCGGGTGCCCCTTGAGCTTCTCGACCACAGCCACCACGCCGTCGTGGCGTCCGACGCGCAGGTTGTCGCGCTGAGCCACGTCGTGGGTCAGCACGACCTTGGAGCCCGCCCCGATCCGCGAGAGCACCGTGAGCAACACGTTGCGTTCGAGCGATTGGGCCTCGTCGACGATGACGAACGCGTCATGCAGGGAGCGACCACGAATGTGGGTCAGCGGCAGCACTTCGAGCATCCCGCGGGCGAGGATCTCCTCGATGACCTCGCGAGAGGTGACCGCGCCGAGGGTGTCGAAGACCGCCTGAGCCCAGGGGCCCATCTTCTCCGATTCCGATCCGGGCAGGTAGCCGAGTTCTTGGCCCCCCACCGCGAAGAGCGGTCGGAAGACGATGACCTTCTGGTGCTGCCCGCGTTCGAGGGCGGCTTCGAGTCCCGCGCACATGGCCAGCGCCGACTTGCCGGTTCCGGCTCGGCCGCCGAGGGAGACGATGCCCACCTCGGGGTCCAGCAGCATCTCCAAGGCGATGCGCTGCTCGGCGGACCGGCCGTGGATGCCGAAGGCTTCGCGGTCCCCGCGGACGAGGTGAACCTGCTTGTCGGGCCCGACGCGCCCCAGCGCCGTGCCGCGATCGGAGAGCAGGACCAGTCCGGTGTGGCAGGGCAACTCCCGCCCGGCCGGGAGATCGAGGGTCCCGTCGTCGTACAGCTCGTCGAGCTGGTCGGCCTCGACCTCGAGTTCGGCCATCCCCGAGTAGCCCGTGTCGCTGTCGCTGATCGCCTCTCCGCGGTACTCCTGCGCGTCCAGGCCCACCGCGGACGCCTTGATGCGCAGCGGCAAGTCCTTGCTGACCAGGGTGACGTCGTTGCCGTCGTTGGCGAGGTTGAGTGCGACCGCAAGGATCCTGGTGTCGTTGTCGCCGAGCCGGAAGCCGGACGGCAGCGCCGCCGGGTCGGTGTGGTTGAGCTCGACCCGGATCGAGCCGCCCTCATCCCCCACCGGGACCGGCTCGTCGAGTCGACCGTGGTCGAGACGTATCTCGTCGAGCATCCGCAAGGCAGCGCGGGCGAAGAAGCCCAACTCGGGATGGTGCCGCTTGCCCTCGAGCTCGGTGATGACGACCACCGGCAGCACGACTTCGTGCTCAGCGAAGCGTCGCAGCGCGCCTGGGTCAGCCAGGAGGACGCTGGTGTCGAGGACATAGGTGCGCACGTTGTTGGCCACGGTCTCCACCTTCACGACCCCGGAGGGTCTGACCGGCGCGCGCACTCCTCGCCCCGGTCCAGTTCAGCAGCGTGGACCGGGAATCGCCCTCGACCCACCAGGTGGATCAAGGGAGAGCCCGGGAGCCGGAGTGCCGGCCCCCTCGCTCGACCCAGCGGTCCACGTGGACCACCTGGTCGAACTGCAGTCGTGTCTTGTCACGCCCGGGCCTCCCGATACGGCGAGCTTCCCCACTCGCCGACTCTCCGAAACTACGCCGCGAAAGCGGTCTGTCTGGACACGACACGCCCGTACGCGGGGTGAACGGTGTGTAAACCGTGCCGGCAGGCGCTTAGGCGCCGTACCGCCTGTCGCGCAAGGCATAGGCACGGATCGCCCGCAAGAAGTCGACCCGCCGGAAGTCAGGCCAGTAGGCCTCGCAGAAGTAGAACTCCGACTTGGCGCTCTGCCACAGCAGGAACCCTCCGAGCCGCTGCTCACCCGAGGTACGGATCACCAGATCGGGGTCGGGCTGACCCTTGGTGTAGAGGTGGTCACTGATGTGCTCGACGTCGATGATCTGGGCGAGTTCCTCCAGGGACGTGCCCTGCGCCGCGTGCTCTTGGAGCAGCGACCGCACGGCGTCGGCGATCTCGCGGCGTCCCCCGTAGCCGACTGCGATGTTGACCAAGAGGCCGTCGACGTCACGAGTCGCCTCCTCGGCCGCCTTGAGCTTTTCGGCCGTGCTCGCCGGCAGCAGGTCGAGTGCGCCGACCGGATGGAGCCGCCACTGCCCCTGCTCGGCCAGCGAGTCCACGACGTCCTCGATGATCTTCAGCAGGGGGGTCAGTTCGGCCTCGGGACGGTTCAGATTGTCGGTGCTCAGCAGCCACAGAGTGACGACCTCGATGCCGACCTCCTCGCACCAGCCGAGGAACGGTTCGATGTTGGCCGCGCCGGCACGGTGCCCATGAGCGGAGTCGGCGCCCACGGCCTTCGCCCACCGGCGGTTGCCGTCGAGCATCACCCCGACATGCTTCGGGGTGTTCTCGGGCATATGGCGCAACATCCGGGCTTCGTAGGCCGGATAGAGCACCCTCCTCAGGCCACGCTTCCAGTCCGCCACACCACGATGGTAACGACGTGGACTCCACCGATCGGGTGATTGTCATCGCTTTAACACCCACCGTCCACATGGTGTCGCTACGGTTCAGTACATGAACTCGTCAGCCTCGCACGTCGGTGAAGCCGTCTCCACAGCCATGGAGTCGATGGCCGAGACCCTCGCCGACATCAAGCCCAAGCTCCGGGGCTGGCTGCATCTGGGGACGGCGCCACTGGCCCTGGTGGGCGGTGTTGTGCTGATCGCGTTGTCGCCGACGACGACCACACGGATCGGTTCGGTGGTCTTCACGCTCTCGGCGCTGCTGCTGTTCACCGTCTCGGCGATCTACCACACCGGCAACTGGTCGCCACGCACGTGGGCGTTCTTGCGCCGCTTCGATCATTCCAACGTTTTCGTGCTCATCGCCGGCTCCTACACGCCAATCACCTTGATCCTGCTCGAGGGCACTCAGCGGGTCGCCCTGCTCACCACGGTGTGGGGGGCGGCGATCCTGGGCATGCTGTTCCGGGTCCTGTGGACCGATGCTCCCCGGTGGCTCTACACCCCGATCTACATCGCGATGGGCTGGGCGGCGGTCTTCTTCGTCCCCGGGTTCATCGATGGAGCCACGACCCGCCTCGGCGCCGGTATGGCCGTCGCCGTACTCGTGCTGATCGCCACCGGCGGGGTGCTCTACACCGTCGGCGGGGCCGTCTACGGGTTCAAGTTCCCCAACCCCTCACCCAAGTGGTTCGGGTTCCACGAGGTCTTCCACTCCTTCACCGTGCTGGCCTTCACCACGCACTACGTCGGCGTTTCTATGGCGACGTACGCGCTGCGCTGAGGCTGCTGGCTGCAGGAGTCCCCGGAGATCAGGGAAGTCCAGCACATCTGCACCCAGATCTCGGCCAATAAGTGCAGGAGTTCCCTGATCTCCGGGGACTCCGCGGGACAGGGCCTCAGCCGATGTGCTTGAGCGCCTCACGCCTGGTGAGGCCCGAGAGCCTCTCGGCGTTCTCGGCGACGTAGAGGGCCACTGCCTCGGCATCGGTGCGGGCGTACTGCCGCAGCGCCCAGCCGAGCGCCTTGCGGATGAAGAACTCCTTGTCGCCCCCACGCAGGTCGCAGTAGGCGAACAACCGGTCGGCGTCCGTGTCGGCCTTCCACATCAACTGATGCAGGATCGCGGTGCGAGCCACCCAGATGTCGGGGTCCTCGATCCAGCCATCCATCACCCACACCAGGTCGCGGTTCGCGCGCACCACCGCCCCCACGACGTGGACGGCGAGTACGTCGACGGTGTCCCACCAGCTCTTGGTCTGGATCAGCTCGCGCAGCGGCCCGATCGAGTCGGGGCCAAGTCGCCCCGCCCACCGCCGCAGCACGTCGCAGGCGACATAGGCGAACTCACGCTCCGGCTCGTCGAACAACGCCGCTGCCAGCGCCAGCAGGTCCGCCTCACCGACGGTCTTCGCAGCAGCGATCAGCGACCGCTGCGCCTGCTTGCGCGGACCGGACTTCACGCCGAGGAAGGGGAACTGATCCTTCATGTACGCCGCCATCCCCGGCGCCAGGGCCGGATCGGCGACCGCCGTCAGAGACGCGCGCAGACTCGCGATCGTTGCCGAACTCACCGCTCAGTCCTTCGCGATGGTGCTCCCGCGGCCGTGCAGCATGGTCAGCATCTTGGCCAGCTGGCCGTCGGCCTTCTCGGTGCGGGTGAACGAAGTCAGGGCCAGCACCGGCTTGAAACGCTGCCGGGCGATGGCCTTGGCGTAGGTGAACTCCTTGAGCCCGTCGGGGCCGTGGATCCGGCCGAACCCGGACTCGCCGATTCCGCCGAACGGCAGGTTGGGGATGGCGGCGAAGCTGATGATGCCGTTGATCGCGGTCATGCCTGACCGCATCCGCTCGGCCAACTCCATGCCGCGGTCCTTGGAGAAGACGGTGCCACCCAGGCCGTACGCGGTTCCGTTGGCCTTCTCGATGGCCTCGTCCATGTCCTTGACCTTGGTCACCGTGACGGTCGGGCCGAAGGTCTCCTCCTGGACCGCCGCGGAGTCCTCGGGGACGTCGACCAGGATCGTGGGCTGCACGAAACGCTCCCCGACGGCGTCGGGCCCGCCGATGACCGCCCGGCCCCCACGGCCGATGGCGTCGTTGATGTGGCGGCGGATGATGTCGAGTTGGGCCGGCATCGTGATCGGCCCGATCTTGGAGTCGGGGCCCTCGTGGGCGCGCAGGTCCTTGGCCTTGTCGACCAGTTCGGCCAGGAAGTCGTCATAGACCCGCTCGTGGACATAGATGCGCTCCACCCCGGTGCAGGTCTGGCCGGCGTTGCTGCACGCTCCCCATAGCGCGGCGTCGGCCGCGGCATCGAGGTCGGCGTCCTCGTCGACGATGAAGGCGTCCTTGCCGCCGGCTTCGATCACGACCGGGGTCAGGGTCTCAGCGCAGGCCGCCATCACCTTGCGCCCGGTCGCGGGTGATCCGGTGAACGCCAACTTGCCGACGCCGGATCGGCACAGCGCGTCGCCGGTCTCGCCGAACCCGGTGATCACCTGCAGCACCGGGCGTCCGACGGTCTCGAGGAACGTGTGCGCCAGCCACTCGCCCACGCCGGGGGTGAACTCGCTGGGTTTGAAGACCACGGCGTTCCCCGCGGCGAGCGCGTAACTGATCGAGCCCATCGGGGTGTAGGTCGGGTAGTTCCACGGCCCGATGACCCCGACGACGCCAACCGGCAGGTACGCCACGCTGGCGGCCTGGTTGGCCATCAGAAGGCCCGAGGGCACCCGGTGTCGCTTGAGCACCTTCTCGGCATGCGAGGCAGCCCAGGCGAGGTGGTCGATCGCCAGCCCGGCCTCGAGCATCGCATCGGCATGGGGCTTGCCGGTCTCGAGGTGCATGACCTCGGCGAGTTGGGCGAGGCGGCGCGTCATCACCGCCTTCCAGGACTGCAGGTGCTTCTCGCGTTCATCGAAGCCCAGCGCCCCCCACCACGCGGCCTCCTCGCGAGCCTTCGCAACCACGGCCCGCACCTCCTCGGCCGAGTGGATCGGGTGGGTGCCCACGACGTCACCGTTGCGCGGATTGAGCGACTCGAAGGTCGCTGACTTGGTCTGGGTTGTGGTCATGGCCATCTCCTACTGGTCTGCCTTGATGAGGTCGGCGGCCTTCTCGCCGATCATGATCGTGGGTGCATTGGTGTTGCCGCGCGTCACGCCCGGCATCACCGAGGCGTCCGCGACGCGGAGTCCGCTGAGCCCTCGTACCTGAAGGTCGGGGTCGACCACGGCGTCGCCGCCGGTGCCCATCGCGCAGGTCGAGGTCGGGTGATAGAGCGTTTGGCCCCATCTGCGTGCGTGTTCGACGAAGTCGTCGTCGGTGGGCGATTCCGGCAGGTTCCACGGCCTGGTCAAGTAGCCGGCCAGGGGGCCCTGGGTGCAGATCTCCCACGTACGTCGCAGCCCGACGAGCATCGCGTCGAGGTCGGCCTGGTCGTCGAAGTAGGCGGCGTCGATCTCGGGCTGCCAGGTCGGGTCGGCGGAGCGCAGCCGGAGACTGCCGCGGCTGGCGACCGAGACCACGGTCGGGCCGGCGGTGAACATCCGACGCGTCGGCTCGTGGAACCCGTTGTCATAGAACCCGGACGCTGCCGCATGGATCTGAAGGTCGGGGGCGGGAAGCCCGTCTCGACTGGCAAAGAAGGCTCCCGATTCGGCGATGTTGGAGGCCAGCGGGCCGGATCCACGCGCCTTCCACCGGGCGAAGTTGCCCAGATTGTTGAGTTGG